>JANOYR010000158.1:0-2327 GCA_031428975.1 Polaromonas sp.
CCCGCCGTGGCCCTGCCCGCCACGGCCCTAGAGATGGCGCAGTGCCAAGTGTGGATGCAAGGAGGCGGCATCAGCAGTGCCCTGCTAAGTGCTGTGCACCCCGATTTGCCTGCCGATGGGCTGGGCACGGTGCTTGCCAAAGCACTGGCTAACGCGCCGCCCTTTGGTGGCACACCACAGAGCGGCGCGCCGCTGTGGCAGCAGTGTGTGGATACGCTCTTGGCGTTCACCGCGCAGCCTAGCCACTGATGGCCAGCGCTAGAGGCCTATGACGCAGCAAACTACAAGATGGCGCGCGGTGCACCAGTTTGTAAGCGCCCTACACCCTGGCGACTGGGTGAGCAACAGTGTGCTGCTGGTTCAAAAGCTGCTGCGCCAGCTGGGCTACCGCTCAGAGATTTTTGTCTACGACGCCAATTACCAACAGAACTGCGAACAAGCGCCCGATGTGCTCTTGCTGCTGCACTTCAGCTTGGGCGACCCCGCAGCGCGCTGGGTGGACGACTACCCCACGCCGATTGGCATGGTCTACCACAGCATGACACCTGCCCACTTGTTGGGGAGCAGCGGTTTGCGCGATTTGCAGGCGCTGGGCTTGGCGCAATTAGCAGCGTGGCGCAGGCGCTTTGCACCAGTCATTGCAGTGTCGCAACACAATGCGTTAGAGCTGCGCGCGCTGGGCTACGCCCATGTGCAGGTTGCGCCGCTGCTGGTGGATACATCCGCATTAGAAGCGGCGCTGGCTATTGCCCAACATGTGCCCCGCCCGATTGCTGCCAACTATGTGCTCTTTGTGGGCAAGCTGGTACCCTACAAAGGCCAAATTGGCTTACTTGACGTACTGGCGCAGCTGCATGCGGCAGGCAGGCCCATGCACTTGGCACTGGTGGGCGTTGCGGATGATGCACAGTATGTGGCGGCCATACACAAGCGCGCCGCAGTGCTGGGCTTGGCGCATTGCCTTCACATGCCGGGTAAAGTAAGCGCGGCTGATTTGGCCGCGTATTACCGCCACGCCAGCGCCTATGTGAGCCTGAGTGCACACGAAGGCTTTGGTATGCCGCTGGTAGAAGCCATGCTGGCGCAGCTGCCGGTGCTGGCGCGGGCGCAGGCGGCAGTGGCACAAACGCTGGGCGGCGCGGGCGTGCTGTTAGATTCTGAGCAGCCTAGCAGCATTACCCACACTATTATTCAAACGCTGGCCGAGCCTACGCGCAGCCACACCGTTAAAAAACAGAACGCTTATATGCAAACCTTGAGCAACGAACAATTAATAAACCAACTCAAACCGATTGTGGAGGGCCGCTGCGACGTGCTGTATGCGTGGGAGCTGGGCGCCGGCTTGGGGCATATGGCGGTGTTTGAGCCGTTGGCCCAAGCGATGCAAGCGGGAGGCTGCGCCAGCCTGTGGGCCACGGCTTCGCCCGACGCGCCTGCTTTTTGCGCACAGCGCGGCTGGCCACACCAAGCCATGCCGCAGGCGCTGCAAACGGCAGGCATCACTGATTCGCCCCCCCTGTCATATGGCGATGTGCTGCTGCGCCACGGATTTGCCGATGCAACGCATGCGCAGGCGCGGGTGCAGGTGTGGATGGATGCCATGCAGGCCAGTGGCGCACGCGCCGTGGTGGCAGACCACGCGCCCACCGCCGTGCTGGCCGCGCGCATACTGGGTTTGCCGGTGATGCTGCTGTCTAGCGGATTCACCACCCCGCCGCCCCAGCACCCCACGCCGGCTTTTCGGCCATGGATCGCCATGGAGGATGGCCTTTTGGACAAAATTGACGGCTTGGTGCTTGGCTGCATCAACCAAGTGCTGGCGCACTATGGCAAAAGCCCACTGTCGTCGATTGCCCAACTGTTTGAAGTGGCCGAATCTGGCTTGGCGACTTTTCCTGAGCTTGACCATTACGGCCTGCGCGCGAATGGCGCTTATTGGGGCACGCCAGCGCTGTATGGGCAAGGCGTGCAACTGGCTTGGCCGGTGGGGCGGGAGGTTGATAACGCGCAGCCATTGCCTAAGATTTTTGCGTATTTGCGGCCTGAAACCGAACATTTACAGGCTATTTTGCAGGTGTTGTCACGCGGGGCTTTTCGCACCATTTGTTATTGCCCGGGCTTGGTAGAGACGCAGCGACAAGCCTTTGCCAACCAAGCCTTGGTGTTCAGCGACGCGCCGGTAGACCTGCGCTGGGCAAGCCGTGAGGCCGACTGCGCTGTGGGCTACGCCAGCGTGGCCACCACCACGGCGATGCTACTGGCGGGCAAGCCGATGCTGCTGCTGCCATCCCACATGGAGCAGTTCATGCTGGCCACCCGCGCCCTAG
>JANOYR010000159.1:0-7567 GCA_031428975.1 Polaromonas sp.
CCAGCGAATCCCCGCGCGGCGCATCATGGCTTCGGCCTCGGATACTTCCATGCGGCAGTTGGCCAGATCTGCGTATTTTGAGTTGGGGCGGCGTTCGTTGCGGATCTCAGACAGGCGCTCCGGGAGAATGGTGAGGCCAAAAATCTTCTTTTTGTGTGGTGAGAGGGCAGGGGGCAGATGCTGGCGCTCAAAGTCTTCGGGTATCAGCGGGTAATTGCTGGCTTTGAGGCCGTATTGCATGGCCAAATACAGGCTGGTAGGCGTTTTGCCGCTGCGGCTCACACCTACCAAAATCACGTCTGATTTCTCCAAGTCGCGGTGGCTCTGCCCGTCGTCGTGCTCTAGGCTGAAATTAATCGCCTCGATGCGGCTGTTGTACGCCTTATTTTTACTCGCATCGCTAAAGCGCCCCACGCGGTGGTTCGATTTGATACCCAGTTCCAGCTCTAGCGGGTGCACAAAAGTGCCAAACATGTCCTGCATCATGCAATTGGCCGCGCAGCCTTCATTGATGACATGCAGCACCTCCATATTCACCAAAGTGGTGAACACAATCGGCTTTTTACCCTCGGATTCTGCCGTATGGTTGATTTGGCGGACGGCTTGGTAGGCTTTGTCTACGCTGTCAATAAAGGGCAGCCGCACATGGCGCAGCTGCACCTCAAACTGCGCCAAAATGGCATTGCCAAAGGTTTCGGCTGTGATGCCAGTGCCATCAGAGATGAAAAATACGGTGCGGTTGGGCATAAAAGGTCGAATATCAGTCAGTGAGGGCAAGGATAGCACTTACTACGTGCATTGTAAAAACATCACAATACTATGTATTAAATAGCAATATATGACCATATGACGGTGGTGCTACTTCATCTTAGCGGCCAATGCTGTTCATTTAAGGGTTTTGCTTGGCTTTTGAAACTGTTTGTTTTGGTGCGCCCGATCAGCGTTTTGGCTCTCTCGCCGCTCCCTCATGGCGGGGATACCGCAAATCGGTCGGACGGGAGAGCCAAAACGCTGCTCGGGCTATGCTCACTTTTAGGTTTTAATACCGGAATCAACCACTTTCAGGGCTGTAGTTACTATTTAATTAGTAGCGCGTTATGACCTTTTTACGGTGACATCTGCACTTTTTTCTTCAAAATTGCACGCCGTGGCACATGACACTTCAAACACCTTACCAGCTCGCCCTGTTGCAAGCGCGCACTGCGTTTAACGCGCCCTGGCCAAGTCTGTGGCAGGTTCGCACGGAGTTGGTCACGCGACGACTAATCGAGCGTTGTGCCGCAGGGTGGCGTGGCGGGGTGTTCTAGCAGTTTTTAGCTGTGGTTTGTACCTTCTATGACTAAAAGTGCATTCGTCACAGTAAAAACGTCATAGTATGCTACATATTTAGTAGTAAATACAGTGCAAAGCGTGGCTGATTTAGGTATTAAAACTTTAGCGCGAGCATAGCCCGAGCAGCGTTTTGGCGCTCCTGTCCGACCGATTTGCGGTATGTCCGCCATGAGGGAGTGGCGGGAGCGCCAAAACGCTGATCGGGCGCGACAGAACAAGCAGCTTCAAAAGCACAACAGGATCTCTAAGCAAACAGTATTGGCCGCGGAGCCGTCCAAGCCAAGCGCCAAGGCGACCATACACACGGTGCGCAAAAATGCCCAGTTTCCCCATAAAACCCAGCCACCATCAGTAATTTGCAAGTCAGCCCCGCCAGCAATTGCCTACAATGGCAACCTGCGCCCCACCACCATGCACCCCACCTGCCTAAACCAACAATACCAAAGCACTGGCCACACAAGCCAGCGGGGATGCTGCGCACCGGTTTTAACTTTAGGAGCTTTCCCATGTCGTCACTTTTTGAGGCAACCGCATTAGTCGTACCCTTTGAACTTCTTAGAAACACCGACGTCGAGTCGGTAGGTGGCAAAAACGCCAGCTTGGGTGAAATGATCTCCCAGCTGCCCACAGGTGTTAAAGTGCCCACGGGTTTTGCCACCACCGCCCATGCTTTTCGTGCTTTTTTAAAGCACGCAGGGCTAGACAATGCTATCAATGCCAAGCTCAACGTCCTAGACACCGAAGACGTGCGCGCGCTGGCCAGCGTGGGGGCCGAGATTCGCGCCATGGTGGAGGCCCAGCCCTTTCCAGCTGATTTAGAACAAGCCATTCGCGCCGCATTCATCACCCTGAGCGCTGGCAACCCAGCCGCTTCGTTTGCCGTGCGCTCATCGGCCACAGCCGAGGATTTGCCCGATGCCTCGTTTGCGGGCCAGCAAGAAACGTTTTTAAACGTGGTGGGCATCGACACCGTGCTGCACAAAATGAAAGAAGTGTTTGCCTCGCTGTATAACGACCGCGCCATCAGCTACCGTGTGCACAAGGGCTTTGCCCATGCCGACGTGGCGCTCAGCGCAGGCGTGCAGCGTATGGTGCGCTCCGATTTGGGCGCAGCGGGCGTGATGTTCACCATGGACACCGAAAGCGGTTTTAACGACGTGGTCTTCATCACCAGCAGCTATGGCCTGGGCGAAACCGTGGTGCAGGGCGCTGTCAACCCTGACGAATTTTATGTGCACAAACCCATGCTGCGTGCGGGCAAGCGTGCCTTGATCCGCCGCAATTTGGGCAGCAAACTGATTCAAATGGTGTTTGCATCACCCGAAGACAAGGCAAAAAGCGGAAAACTGGTGCAAACCATCGACGTGCCCACCGAGCAACGCAACCGCTATTCGCTGACTGATGCCGACGTAGAGCAACTGGCGAATTACGCCTTGGTGATAGAGCAGCACTACGGCCGCGCAATGGACATTGAATGGGGCAAAGACGGCACCGACGGCGGCCTGTATATTTTGCAAGCCCGCCCCGAGACTGTGAAGAGCCAAGCCGCAGGCAAAGCCGAGCTGCGCTACAAGCTCAAGCAGCGCGGCACGGTGCTGGCCGAAGGCCGCGCTATTGGCCAAAAAATTGGCACCGGCCCCGTGCGCTACGTGACCGACATCAGCCAAATGGACCAGGTGCAAGCGGGCGACGTGTTAGTCACCGACATGACCGACCCCAACTGGGAACCCGTGATGAAGCGCGCCAGCGCGATTGTGACCAACCGCGGCGGCCGCACCTGCCATGCCGCCATCATTGCCCGCGAATTGGGCATACCCGCCGTGGTGGGCTGCGGTGATGCTACTGAAAAGCTAGCTACTGGCACATTGGTAACGGTGAGCTGCGCCGAAGGCGACACCGGCTACATCTATGACGGCCTGCTAGAGACCGAAATCACCGAAGTGCAGCGCGGCACCATGCCCCCCATCAGCACCAAAATCATGATGAACGTGGGCAACCCGCAATTGGCCTTTGACTTTTGCCAGCTGCCCAACCAAGGTGTGGGCTTGGCACGGCTTGAGTTCATCATCAACAACAACATCGGCATCCACCCCAAAGCCATTTTGGACTACCCCAATGTAGACGGCGATCTGAAAAAAGCAGTGGAGTCCGTGGCGCGCGGCCACGCCTCGCCCCGCGCTTTTTACGTCGACAAAGTAGCCGAAGGCGTGGCCACCATTGCCGCCGCTTTTTGGCCCAAGCCCGTCATCGTGCGCCTGAGCGACTTCAAATCCAACGAATACCGCAAGCTCATCGGCGGCAGCCGCTACGAGCCCGAAGAAGAAAACCCAATGCTGGGCTTTCGCGGTGCGGCGCGCTACATCAGCGCCGAGTTTGGCGAAGCCTTTGCCATGGAGTGTGAAGCCCTCAAGCGCGTGCGCCACGACATGGGCCTGACCAACGTAGAAATCATGGTGCCCTTTGTGCGCACGCTGGGCCAAGCCAAGGCCGTGAGCGAGCTGCTAGGCAAAAGCGGCTTGGCACGCGGCACAGGCGCTGACGCAGCAGGCAAGGGCGCACTCAGGCATATCATGATGTGCGAAGTGCCCAGCAACGCCATCCTAGCCAGCCAATTTCTAGAATACTACGACGGCTTCTCCATCGGCTCCAACGATTTAACCCAGCTCACCCTAGGCCTAGACCGCGACTCTGGCCTAGAGCTCTTAGCCAAAGATTTCGACGAACGCGACCCCGCCGTCAAAGCCATGCTCCAGCTGGCCATCAAAGCCTGCTTGGCTCAAGGCAAATACGTAGGCATTTGCGGCCAAGGCCCCAGCGACCATCCTGACTTTGCGCTCTGGCTCACAGAGCAAGGCATTTCCTCGATTTCGCTGAATCCTGATACGGTGGTGGAGACTTGGAAGGCGTTGGCTGGGTAGCGGGGTGTGGCCGAGCGGTTTCCCGAGCACGCTGCGCTTACTGCGCATACGACTACTTTGTGGCCTTCTCCTGCAAAGGCCGGAGTGTCTGCCCCACGTGCAACACGCTGAGCATAGTGGAGACGGCGGAGCACCTCTCGGATCACGTCTTCCCCCGCCTGCCAGAGCGCCAGTGGGTGCTGTCGTTGCCCAACGCCTGCGCTACTTCGTGTAGTGCGAAGGCAAAGCAGCCCTGCACATCGGCGCAGTCGCCTTCATCCACCGCTTTGGCTCCAGCCATAACGAGCATGTGCATTTTCATGTGCGCGCGTTCGATGGGGTGTTTAAGCAAATGACCAGCGGCGACGATCAACCCTCACCCAGCGAAGTGATTTTTCACGCCGCCAGTGCAATCGACGAAACCACCTTGATTTGGCATTTATGCCAAATTTAAATTGCTTTTGTAGATATGAAAAATATAGCAAATATTGGCGCGATCCCAGTGGGCTTGAAAGTCGCTCTTTCGCACGAAATGCTATCCAAAGAAGAGCTATCCAAGCCATGACCGCTTGCATGGCCAGCGCTCGTGCTCCTGGGGCTAAAGTGATTTACTATTTGAGACGATGACTCTGAGTGGTATCGCTTTGTGTTTTGTATTTACATCGTTCTTCTTACTTGACAAACCAATCTTTTAAAAACAATAATTCGTGGAAGAAACATCATTAATCTATTGGTGATAAAAATTCGGAGATGCATGCACCATGATCAACAGAAGAAAATTTGGCATTGCGGCCAGCAGCGCTGTTTTAGGAGCCGATGCCTTATTTCTGAGTCAGCAGGTATTTGCCCAAGCGGCGGCGGCTGGATCGGGTATAGCTCGCATGGTTGGGATGGAATTGGGCAAAGGCGCTGTTGGCAAAGCTGGGGGCGAAGCTTTTGCGACTGCACTTAACTTTGCGGGCTTGGGAGATGGCGGTCTTGGGCAAGTGAATGCGAAGCTGGATCAGATCATCGCGTCGATCAAAGAATTGCAAGATACAGTGAACGCATTTCGCAGAGAGACAGAAATTGCGCTTCGTCAAATGTCCTACGACAACAACTTCTCCCCTCTTTTGAAATTAATTGAAACTAATAGCACGCTGGTGCAGCTCTACAGTGATTGGATAGCGGATGGGGCTAAAGTGAAAAGTCCTTATATCGGAACTATCAACAAGTTCTATAACGCAAGTTATCTGAATGGAATTGAAACGTGGAACGATGTCTTGCTTGGAGTTGCCGGTAAGACAGGGCTTTTGAAGGCTTGGGGTGCTGCAGTCTTGAGTCGAAGCAAGCCTTACTACGGTCCGGTCGAACCCAAAGGCGGTGGTCCTCGAATGGTTCAGGCTCAATGGGATTACTTTGATGCTCAACAAGCTTTAACTGCTAATTTTTTGATCACATATCTGCGCGGGTCAGATGAAGTGTCAACGGCCAATGCAATGCACAAACGCTGGATGCAAAATCGAACTGCTCAGATTCGCAGTTTGCGTGGAGGTGTGCTCGCTGTTGACAGATTCCCTGAGAAGATTGAGGGAGTTCTTGTTTATTATCTCGTCACACAACTGAATGCCTTGCCAAAAGAGGTCATTTTGCATGCGACAAGAGGTGGCGCTTGGCTCATGTGGTATCGCCGGGCTGGTGATGCC
This sequence comes from Polaromonas sp., assembly GCA_031428975.1. Taxonomy (GTDB): domain Bacteria; phylum Pseudomonadota; class Gammaproteobacteria; order Burkholderiales; family Burkholderiaceae_C; genus JAAFIP01. Next base: position 5,915 of record JANOYR010000159.1, read on the forward strand.
ATACCGCAGGGTACTGGCATAGACGGTCGGCCAATGGACATACAACGAAATTGGGCATCAGCTGTGAAGGATACCGGTGTCAGGGACGGCTGGCGTTTGCCATCTTACGCTGAATTTGCGGATTTGATTAACAACGTCCTTGGTGGAACGCGTTTGGGGGACGGAACGAGCGAAAAATTCGCTGAGAATTTGCAGGCACTTGGCTTCACTGGTCTCAATCGCACCCCCACAATATGGTTTGAGCGAGACAGTAAGAATCGCACCGTGGTTCAAACGGAAAATCGACCTTGGTTTGTGGGCACACATGATGCAAACCCAAACTTCATGGGTCACACGCTTCTTGTTCGCGATGTGAGCAGCGCGCAAGCGCAACGATACGTTTGGACAGACTAATTTTATTGAGATGAAAGGCCGATATGAGATCTATGACTTTAAATTCGTTGGTTTGTTCGTGCATTGCTTTGACATTGAGTACAAGCGCTGTGGCGCAGTTCAACAAATTTGCAGATGTTAAAGCCGCGCATGCCAGTTGTATTAAAGCGGCCGATGACAAAGCAAAGGCCATCACCGCTGGTAAAAAAGGATCAGACCTCGAAATTGCGCAAATCGAAGCGCAAGATGAAAAACAGAAATGCCGTCGCTTTTGTGCGGATGGCTTGCGTTTGGCCAATGCGGAGAAAATCCCAGCGGATGATCGACTTAAATCTTGTGGCAATGTCGCTGTCGGTCCGCTGCGAGAATAAATTCATTTTCGAGCCAGTAGCTATCAGGCCATCTGGCGTGGTCTACCAAAATATTGAGATGTTAAGTGTTGCCACTGACTAGGTAATCCGCGCCCACGGTCTGCGCCAGTTCTAGAAAAATATTGTCTTTTGGGTCGGTACACCGTGTCACGGTTTTCGTCACTGCGATTTGTTGGGCTTGCTTGAAGTACCGTTCCACAAATTCGGCTCTCGTTTGCGGTGCATCCTTCAAAAAGTACCTGTCCATGAAGGGCCTATGGATAACCACCGCGAGTTCGTGGGATGTTGCATCCGAGCGGTACAAGTCGCAGTGTCTGAGTGTGTACAGATACAACGCACCAGAAATTGAATGCGGGTTAATAGCGGCACTGATGATGGTGTTGGTGTCGAGCACCACCTTTTTACGGGCGAAGTTCATGCACTAAAGCGTTAATTTGTTCATCTGTTAAAGCGCTGGCTTCGGGCGTGATGTTGCGCATCCGCTCTTTGTTCCAGCTTTCCTGCTCATAAACGCTGCGCATACGCAGTAGTTCTTCGCCTTCTTTGTACGAAAAGAGCATCAGTGTGGGGCGGCCGTACTGGGTGATTGCGACGGGGCTACCGCCTTTGGCAATATCCACAACAGCGCCAAAGCGAGTTTGCACTGCACCAGAGGTTACGGTTTGCAAAATTAAGCTTTTCAAAATTTGATTACGCCCATCTTATACTTCTTAGGTAACTTGTCAATCTCGTTGAATGCGCAGGCAGCCACAGCGCATTCAATTAGCAGTATTGTCAGTGCAAAGTAGAAATGTCACACCTCAGCCCAAAGTAGAAATGTCACAACTGTGAGAGTGTACAGCGCATCAGACTGGCAAAGATCGGCTATTGGGGCATGGGGCAACGCCCCATGTAGCAGGCCGCTAGGGCC
>JANOYR010000160.1:0-26696 GCA_031428975.1 Polaromonas sp.
GGTGCGGGCAAAAGGGATCATGCCGCCCACATAATTACAAATTTGGCCTTGATGAAAGCCACCAGCGCTGATGTTCCAGCCCAAATAGGTGCCCAGCGGTGCGTCTAGCAAGGCCACGGGCACGCCGCCCAGCTCATTGCCGTCGGCATCCACCTTGGGCGCTAGCATGGGCAGCACTTGCTTGATGCGCGGTGGCGCAAGGGATGCAATGCCTGAGCCGTCTTGGGCATTAAACTCTGGGCCCCAGTCGTAGTCGTGCACGGGCATGATGAAGTCGGCCTCGGGCGCGCTGGCGCGCAGGCCGGGCAGCGTGGGCCAGCCCAGCGCGGCTTTGTGGGCGGGTGCTAATTGGCCAGCGGCCAGCGTGGGGTAGCGGCTGGGCGGTGGTGGCTTGCCTTGCATGACCCAAGCGCGGAAATGGGCACGCAAGGCATTGGCCGTTTGGGTGTGTGGGACGGGGTTGGCAGGAAAAACGGCTGTGCCAAAGTTATTGCCTGGGCAGGTGGCGCCCACTGCTGGCAAGCCCACGCCGGGTAAGCTGGTGTCAAAACCGCCCGCGCCGCCGCCGTGGTTGCTGCTGGCAATGTAGTAGCGGCGTACATTGTCTGGCAAAGGCAGGTCGGCCTTGGCATCGGTGCCCACCCATTCGGGCGTGAGTTTGAGCGCCCAGACCTCGGCTGAGCCAAAATGCTCGATGATTTTGGGGCAGGTATTGCTGGCGGTGCAGCGATCCAAAATACCCGCTGCGGGTACGCCGCGCACCGCGTCAACTTGTGGCAGCCACCACTGCGGGCCCTCGGAGCCTGCTTGGTAGAGCTCTAGCACACCGTCGGGCTGCGCCCAACGAAAGTTCAGTGCAATGCGCCGCCCCGCAATAATGGGCCACATGCCGTCGTGCACTACCGCGCCGTTTTCGGCTTGGTTAAAGCCCAAATGCAGCCAGCCCCGCAAATAGTTGCCCGACTGCGAAATGCCGCGCGCAATGCTGTGGGTGACCACTTTTGCCACAGGGTTGGGTGTGCCGCTGTCGTCGGCGGTGGCGGTTTTAAAAAATGCGCCTAGGTCGCGGAATGCAGCAAAGCCAATGCCCAGCACGTAGGGGTTGGCAGCGGTGAACACCACTTGGTAGAGGCGCTGGCCGTTAAAACCATTTTTTAGGCAAATCTGGGTGGGATCGGGCGTGCCGGGGAAGGGGTTGGCCGCGTCGCACTTGGCCCAGGCCCAGTCTGTGGATGCAATGACTTGCTCGTCGGTTACTTCGCCGCGTTGGTTCTCTGCACCGCGTGAGACTAATTTTGACTTGGTGGTATGGAGGCTGACAGGTTTGTAGGGCACAGGGTTGGTTTGCACCATCAGCGGCTGAGAGGCAGCGCCCGATCGGTTGACGATACGGCCAAACACCTCACCGGTGATGGGGCCCCCACCCGCCGCCTTGGCCACCGGCACTTGCAAAAACTGCATGCCCGCCACGCTGGCGCTGGCGCGCACGGTGGTAGCGCCTGCGTTGTCGCCCTGCCAAGCGCTGGCCAACATCACATCACCGGCGGCACGCTCTAGCGGGGCAAAGGGGAACACGCGGCCACGGTTGGGCACGTCGTGCCACATCAGGCCGCTGGCTTTGGTGGCATCTGCGGGTTTGTAAATGACAAACGAGGACACATAGCGCACCTTACCATCGGCGTATTTGGCCAGCTCGATGTCTTGGATGATGGCATTGTGCGGCAGCTTAGGGTCGAGCTCGCCAAACGCCCTGCCCGCAATTTGCTGGTATGCCACAGCGCTGCTGCCCGCTGGCGTGGGCATGGGCGATGGCATCATGGTGGTTTCGTCAATGACAATGCGGGTAACGCGGGCTTGGGCGGGGGCGCAAACTGCCAAGGCTACAGTGAACGATATTGCGCAGCTTGCGACGGCTGATCTAAGGGGGTGCATGGTTTGTCTCCAATGTTTGTTGGCTAATTTAACCGATTTTTGTTGGCTCAAGATACTAGCTTGTAGCTGGCATTTGGACGGGCATATGCACATCTTGGTCTCGCTTAGCCGCAGGACGCGGAAGTTGGGTATTCGGGTATTAAAACCCCAGTGCTAGCATAGCCCGATGAGCGTTTTGGCGCTCCCGTCCGACCGATTTGCGGTATGCCCGCCATGAGGGAGCGGCGGGAGCGCCAAAACGCTGATCGGGCGCGAAACAAAGTAGTGGCAAAAACTAAACCGATGCCACCAGCGCTAGCATCCCCGCTTCATCAAGCACCGCCACACCCAGCTCCAGCGCCTTGGTCAGTTTGCTGCCAGCTTCAGCCCCAGCCACCACGTAATCGGTTTTTTTGCTCACACTGCCCGCCACTTTGGCACCCAAGGCTTCCAGCATGTCTTTGGCCTCGTCGCGGCCAAGGCTGGGTAGTGTGCCGGTGATGACGAAGGTTTTGCCCGCCAGGGGCTTGGAGGCTTGGGCAGCGGGTTCGCCCTCTGGCCAAGTGAGGCCGCAGGCGCGCAGTTGCTCGACCACTTCGCGGTTGTGCGCTTGGTCAAAAAAGGTGCGCAGGCTCAGTGCCACGATGGGCCCCACGTCGGCCACCTCCAGCAGTTGCTCCTGCGTGGCGTCCATGATGGCATCGAGTTTGCCAAAATGCCGCGCCAGCTCTTTGGCCGTGGCCTCGCCCACATGGCGTATGCCTAGGCCAAATACAAAACGCGACAACGTGGTTTGCTTTGATTTTTCTAGCGCGGCAAGGATATTTTGTGCAGATTTTTCGGCCATACGCTCTAGACTGGCAAGCGCTGTGAAACCCAGCCTATACAAGTCTGGCAGGGTTTTAATCACGCCTTCGTCGACAAGCTGCTCGACCAGCTTGTCGCCCAAGCCTTCGACCTCCACGGCGCGGCGGTGGGCAAAATGCAAAATCGCTTCTTTGCGCTGCGCTGCGCAAAACAGCCCGCCCGTGCAGCGGTAGTCGGCCTCGCCCTCCTCGCGCACGGCGGCGCTGGCGCATACCGGGCAGATGCGCGGCATGGTGAATACCTCGCCGCGCGGCGATACCTCAGCCTCGCCAGTTTGCCCACCCGCAGTCACACCCATGGGCAACACCACCCCCACAATTTCAGGAATCACGTCTCCTGCGCGGCGCACCACCACCGTGTCGCCCACCCGCACATCTTTGCGGCGGGCTTCGTCTTCGTTGTGCAGGGTGGCATTGGTCACGGTAACGCCGCCCACAAACACGGGCGCAAGCTTGGCCACAGGCGTGAGCTTGCCAGTGCGGCCCACCTGCACGTCAATGGCCAGCACGGTGGTGAACTGCTCTTGCGCGGGGTATTTGTGCGCCACGGCCCAGCGCGGCTCGCGCGTGACAAAACCCAACTGCTTTTGCAAGGCGTAGCTGTTCACCTTGTAGACCACGCCGTCAATATCAAACGGCAGGGCATCGCGCTGGCTTGCTACGCTGGTGTGAAATGCTATTAAATCAGCAGCGCCATATGCCCTTTTGGCGGTGACATTGACCGGAAAACCCCATGACTTGAGTTTTTGGAGCATGTCCCAGTGGCTGATAAAGACTTCTTGGCCGTCTGAGGACAACACCTCGCCCAAGCCATAGGCAAAAAAGCTCAAGGGGCGCTGCGCGGCGATGCGGCTATCGAGTTGGCGCACCGCGCCAGCAGCGGCGTTGCGCGGATTCACAAAGGTTTTTTCGCCCTTCGCGCCAGCGGCTATTTTGCCGCGTTGGCGTTCATTAAGGGCATCAAAATCAGCGCGGGCCATGTACACCTCGCCGCGCACCTCCAGCACCGGTGGCGCATCGGCAGGCAGCTTAAGCGGTATTTGACCAATCGTTCGGATATTGCCTGTCACTTCCTCGCCAAATTCGCCGTCACCGCGCGTGGCAGCTTGCACCAAGACACTATTTTCATAGCGCAGGTTAATGGCCAAACCGTCAAATTTAAGTTCGGCCACGTATTCCACGGCGGGCGCGTCGGGCAACCAGCCAAGCTCTTTGCGCACCCGTGTATCAAATGCCTGTGCGCCGCTGGCTAGCGTGTCGGTTTCGGTGCGTATGCTGAGCATGGGCACGGCGTGTTTGACCGATACAAAACCTTCTAACACTGTGCCAACCACGCGCTGGGTGGGGGAATCGGGGCGCAATAGATGGGGATGCGCTGCTTCTAGGGCTTGCAGTGCTTGAAACAAACGGTCGTATTGCGCGTCAGAAATAAGCGGCGCGTCTAGTACATAGTAGCGGTGCGCATGGAAGTGCAGTGCCGTGTGCAGTGCCGCACAGCGATTTTCCACATTCACTATACTTTCAATAGCATCATATGACGGTATGGCAGTGACATTGTTCTCAAAAAGCTCAAAATTGGCCATGTCGGTGTCTTAAGGCTGGCAATGCAGGTCAAGCAAGGGTATTAGCTAAAAAGCCGCCGCGCCTGCGCCGAACCGGCGGCCAAATCGCGCTCTTCTAGGCTGGCATAGAGCTTTTCTAGGTCTGCGCCAATCGCATCAAGCGCCTCGGCGCGAATCGGCAGGCCTTGGTCGTCGGTCACCACGGCATCCATGCTGGCGCACAGGCCAGCGAGCACTTGCCGCATGCGCACAAATGGTTGCTCGATGTGCGCCACTTGTGGCACATCCAGCGCCACGACCACTTGTTGCAAGCCTGCTTGGGTCGGGTCGTCCGCCATGGCGGCTTGGCGGTCAAATGACAAGCTCAAAATAGCAGGCAAATGGGCATCCGAGGCGGCCAAGACCATACGCCCTGGCATCACACCCGCCACAAAGCCCATGCGTGCAGCATGTTGGTGCACATAGCCCGGACTCCACGAGGCAGCGCGGGCACGCAGGTTAAAACTTAGCTGCGCATCGTGGCTGCTGGCAAAATGGTCTAACTCCCGCGCTCGGGCAACCTGTTCGCGCATGTCGGGAAAGTCAGGTGCAGCGCCCACCGTATCGGCATAGGCCTGCACTTTCACGATGAACTCAGAAAACTCAATGTCGTTCAGCGCTCCGGTGCGGTTGGCCAGCTGCACACCGGCCTGAAACGCCATGTAGCGCTGGCCGCTTTGGGGCGTTTCCCATTCGGAGGTGTAAGCATTGAGGCCTTCGATGGCAAAAGGCTTGCTGCCCGCACGGCGCGTGGCGGGCAAGGCACCAAAGGCCAGTTCGCCGGGCACTTCGTCTTCGACTATTAAGGGGGCAATCACATCAATCAGCGCGTCTAGTCCGGGCTTTTTATCGGGGGTGGCCAATGGAATCAGGTTGGACTCAAAATTTAGCCCCCCCTCAGACAAGGGGTCCGGTAACAGGCCCGCACGCGCTGGCAGGGGCGAGCTGGCAGGCGGCAAGTCGGCAAATTGCGAACCCAGGCTGGGCTCAATGCGGTCGCTGGCATGGCTGTTATGAGGGCTAGGGGCATCATCGGGCTGCGCCACCAAGGGAGCGTTTTTCCGTGCTTGCCAAGCCCCGTGTGCCACTACAGCGGCCAACACCAAGCCGCCAGCAATCGCTAAGCCAATCGTCAGATTATTCATGCCAGTTGCTTCATGTGATCGCCATGGCTTTAGCCGCTTCCATGTCCACTGCCACAATGCGCGAGACACCCTGCTCTTGCATGGTCACGCCAATGAGCTGTTCGGCCATTTCCATGGCGATTTTGTTGTGGCTGATAAATAGAAACTGCGTGCCTTGGCTCATTTTGGTAACCAATTTGGCATAGCGCTCGGTGTTGGCATCGTCCAGCGGCGCGTCCACCTCGTCTAGCAAACAAAAAGGCGCGGGATTGAGCTGGAAGATGGCAAACACCAGTGCAATAGCGGTTAAAGCCTTTTCGCCGCCCGAAAGCAGCGCAATCGACTGGTTCTTTTTGCCCGGCGGCTGGGCAATCACCTGCACGCCAGAGTCTAAGATTTCGTCGCCTGTCATCACCAAACGCGCCTGTCCGCCGCCAAACAGCTCGGGGAACATTTTGCCAAAATGCTCGTTGACGGTGTTAAACGTGCCGCTGAGCAGCTCACGGGTCTCACCGTCAATTTTCTTAATGGCGTCTTCCAGCGTGTGGATGGCTTCCAGCAAATCAGCCATTTGCGCATCCAGAAAAGTCTTGCGCTCGCGTGAAGTCGTCAGCTCTTCTAGCGCCGCCAAATTGACTGCTCCCAAAGCCTGAATGTCACGGTTGATGCGGTCAATTTCGCCCTGCATGCCTGGCAGCTTGACGTTAGCACTGGAAATCGACTTTTCAAGTGCCTCTAGATCGGCTTGTGCATCTTGCAGCAATTGTTGGTATTGCTCAAAGCCAAGGCGGGCAGCTTGTTCTTTGAGCTGAAAATCGGTGATGCGCTGGCGCAGCGGGTCGAGCTCGCGCTCAAAGCCCAAGCGGCGCTCGTCAGAGGCCCGCAGTTTGTTGGTCAGATCGTCGTATTCGCTGCGCTTAGCACCCAGCGCGGACTCGCGCGTGAGCTTGAGCGCCAGCGCGGTTTGCAGGCCTGCTTGGGCGCTGGCATCGGTGAGTTTGCCCATTTCTTCCAAGGCATTGGCTTGGTCAGCAGCAATGGTTTTGGCTTGCTGCTGGGCCGTTTCAATGGCGCGAGAGAGTTCTGCGCGGCGCGATTCGAGGCTGCGGCTGGCAAATTGCGCCTCTGAGGCTTGGCGCTCCAGCGTGCGCTGCTGTTCGCGCGCTTGCGCCAAGCTGCGCTCGGCCTCTATCACGCGCTCATCGAGCTGGGCATGGCGCTCTTGTGTGTCGGCCAGCTGCATGTCCAGCTCTTCAAACGCCGCCTCCGAGGTGATTTGGCGTTCGGTCAAATCACTTAATGCGGCATCCACTTCGCCCAAATCTCCCTCAATTTGGGCACTGCGTGCACGGCTTTGCTCTGCAATTTGGGTCAAACGCAGGGTTTCCACTTGCAGCGCATGTGCGCGGGTTTGCGCAGCGGTGGCCTCTGTGCGCAAGCTGCCCAAACGCTGGGCCGATTCGCTGTAAGCGGCCTCGCAGCGCACCAAAGCGCTGCGCGACTCGTCGGTCATCAGATTTTGCGCCCGCAGTTGTTTGTCGAGGTTTTCAATTTCTTGCGCACGCGCCAATAAACCGGCCTGTTCAGAGTCTTGGGCATAAAAACCAACACTGTGCGCGGTGATGCAATGGCCTGCCTGCACATAAATTGCTTCTCCAGCTTGCAACCGACCTTGCAAGCCCAGCGCCTCTTCCATGCTATTGGCTTGGTAGCAGCCGTGCAGCCAATCGGCCAGCAGCGCGGTTTGCCCTGCATCATTTAAGCGCAGCAGCGATGCCAAACTGGGCAAACTGTGCGCGGCATTGGGTTTGGCAGCGGCAGGCGGAGCATAAAAAGCCAATTTGGCAGGCGGCACATCCGCAGCAAATGCGCGCACCATGTCTAGGCGGCTCACCTCAAGTGCGTTGAGCCGCTCGCGCAAGGCCGACTCTAGCGCACGCTCCCAGCCCTGTTCTATGTGAATACGGCTCCACAGTGGCTGCAGCCCGTCGAGCCCGTGCTTGGCTAGCCAAGGTTTCAATTTGCCGTCGATTTTGACTTTTTCTTGCAGCGCTTTGAGTGCCTCAAGCCGTGCCGAAAGTTCGGCTTTTTTGCCTGTTTGGGCATTCATATCTTGCTGGGCAGCGCGGCGTGCGTCGTCGAGCAGGGGCACACTGGTTTGCAACTCGTCCAAGCGGGCGGCGGCCAGTTCGGCGTTTTCAGTGGCCTCGCCTAACTGGCTTTGTAGGCCCAGCAGGCGTTGCTCGTCGGGGGCAGTCAGTGTTTTTTTGTCGGCCTCTAGGCGTTCGCGGCGCAAGTTTAAAGCACGGCTTTGCTCGTTGATGTTGCGCTGGTCAGCCGCCAGCACCTGAATTTGCTGTTGCACTTGGTTCACCGCCGAGCGCTGTGCATTGGCCGTGGTTTGCGCACTGCGCAAAGCGTCGTCCAGCTCAGGCAAACGCTGGGTTTGCTCTTCGAGTTGGGCGGCCAACATCGCGGCGCTGTCTTGGCTGTCCAAGGCTTTTTCACCCAAATGCTCGGTCTCGGCCTGCGCATCGTCTTGGCGTGTAGCCCATTGCGACGCTTGCTCACGCAGCGTTGCCAAGCGCTGCTCCACACGCTGGCGGCCTTCTACTACAAAGCGGATTTCAGCCTCTAGCTTGCCCACTTCGGCACTGGCCTCATACAGTAGCCCCTGCGCTTGGTTGACATGGTCGCCCGCCGCATAATGCGCTTGGCGAATGGTTTCCAAGTCAGACTCCACAGCCCGCAAATCGGCAATTCGTGCCTCTAGCGCATTGGTGGCTTTGTCGGCCTCGGTTTTGATACGGGCTTGCTCGCCTTGCGCATCGGCACGTTTTAAAAACCACAACTGCTGCTGTTTCAGCGTCACATCGGCTTGCAAGGCATTGTATTTTTTGGCTACTTCGGCCTGCTTTTCCAGCTTGTCAAGGTTGGTATTGAGCTCGCGCAAAATATCGTCCACGCGCGTCATGTTTTCGCGGGTGTCGCCCAATCTGTTTTCGGTTTCGCGTCGGCGCTCTTTGTATTTGGACACGCCTGCGGCCTCTTCCAAGAACAAACGCAGCTCTTCGGGCTTGGATTCGATGATGCGGCTGATGGTGCCTTGGCCAATGATGGCGTAGGCGCGAGGGCCCAAGCCCGTGCCCAAAAACACGTCTTGTACGTCGCGCCTGCGCACCGGCAGGTTGTTGATGTAGTAACTGCTAGTGCCATCGCGGGTGAGCACGCGCTTGACCGCGATTTCGGTAAATTGCGCCCACTGGCCGCCCGCGCGGTGGTCAGAATTGTCAAACACCAGCTCCACCGACGAGCGCGAAGCCGCTTTGCGGGTGGTCGTGCCATTAAAAATCACGTCTTGCATGGATTCGCCGCGCAGCTCGCTGGCGCGGCTCTCGCCTAATACCCAGCGCACCGCATCCATGATGTTGGACTTGCCGCAACCATTGGGTCCGACCACCCCCACCAACTTGCCCGGCAACAAAAAGTTGGTAGGCTCGGCGAATGACTTAAAGCCAGAGAGTTTGATGGAATTGAGACGCAAAATAAACCTGAAAAAGCAAAAAAATGTAGCCTGCCGCTAAAGAAACGCAAGCGCTCAGCGGCGCATAGGCATTTTACCCGAGGCGGCGCATCAGCTTGCGCAACAATGGCGCGTCGGTTAGGCTTGCCAGCCAGCGGTGGTTAAAGCGTTTTCAAAGCGCTGCATATCGGCTGCATGCACAAAAGGGTGGCCTACCCGCATGGCTTGTTTGGAATAAGGCCCCATGGCCAAGGCATATTGCATACTTGCACGACCAGCCTCTAAATTGCCCGATACGGCTTGCACAGCGGCCAATAAAAAATGGTTAAAAAACCAGTCCGGTCTTTGCGAAGTGGCCAAAGTGGCATAGCGCAGCGCACGCTCATGCGCACCTAAAGAAAAGCATGCCAGCGCACGGGTTCGCACCCACAAACTCATGTGTTGGTCATGGGGGCTGGCATCAATGGCCTGCAGCACATATTCTTCGGCCTCTTCTGGTCGGCCTGCAAAAACCAAGAGCCGGCCTAGCTCACCCGCTGCAGCGGCAAACTGCGGGTATAAAACCAGCGCCCGCTCAAGCTCGGCAATGGCCAAGCCCATTTGCCCAGTGCAGGACAATGCTGTGCCCAGCGTGAAATGCGCAAAAGGATCGGTGTCATCATGGCGCACCGCCGACATGGCTAATTTGTTGGCTTGCGCAATCGAAGCGCGGGCATCAGCCGTCCAGCTGCCCCACACTTGTGCCAAATGGGTAAATGCCATCAGCGCCAAGCTAGGAGAATCGTTGGGCTTGATCAACAAAGCGCGTGTGAGTAATTCTTGTGCTTTTTGGGTGTGCTCTTGGGTGGACCGCCAAAAATGCCAACGCGCCTGCATCAGCATGTCCCAATGCTGCATATCGCTAGCGCTAAGCTGGCGCGAGAGTTGCTCTTCGCGGCGCAAGTACACGGGCTCAATGGTGCTGGCAACATTGGCCGATATTTGGTCTTGCACAGCAAATAAATCCAATATCGGCCTGTCAAATCGGTCAGACCACAAAGTCTTGGCAGTTTTAACGTCCACAAGTTCAGCAGTCATGCGCACCGTGTCTCCGGCTCGCCGCACACTGCCTAGCACCACATAGCCTGCACCCAGTGCTTGGCCAATGCCTTGTGCGCCTAAATTGCTGTTACGGTAATTAAACGACGAGTCGCGCGCCACCACTTGCAGCCAAGGGGAACGGCTTAAATGGCTGATGATGTCTTCTGCCAAACCATCCGAAAAATAGTCTTGCTCTGCATCACCCCCTACATTTAAAAAGGGCAATACCGCCACGGTGCGGCGCAAAGCACTGAAACTACCTATTTCTAACTTTTTGGGGTCTTCCGCCGACGGCTGCGCATGGGGCGTGAAAATTTGCGCCACAAATCGATAGCCTCTGCCTGCCACCGTCGCAATGGTGTGCGCACCAAGCGCCCGTCTGAGGCTAGAGACGTGGACTTGCAGGTTGTTTTCTTCCACCACCAAACCGGGCCAAACCTGCTCAAAAAGCTGGCTTTTAGTGACCAGTTCGCCCGCTTGCGCCACCAAGGCGAGCAGCACATCAAAAGCACGCGCACCTAAATGAACAGGCTCTTGGTTAGAAAACAGCCTTCTTTGCTGAATTTCCAATACAAAAGTTCCAAAATATACAGCAGTCACGGTTTAAATAATCCTCGTCATGGAGCTTATCTTATCAGTCTGAGGCCTGACAGATTCAGAACATTTCAGGTTTTCTTCACGACATTCAGTGCGCAAACCTGCAAACTAAGGCCATCAGATTATTGAATTGTCCGCACAAACCCGCCCACCCAGGTGTTTAACAGGAGTTTGACCATGTTTATGTCACGCGAAGAGGCTCTGCCAAGAGCAGACAGCTGCACCACTGACGCAAGAAGCAGTGTGCCCACCGAAATGCCCACATTCTCACACGAGGGTGTGGGCACGATGTGGCGAAAAACAGTGGTGGTGGAGGGTTCGTCAGGACAAGACGAGGCATTTAGCATCGGACCGGACGGCATGGTGTGGAGCTTTTTAGCGCTGCCAGACAACTTTGGGGACTACCAGCTTAAAAATTTGCGCATGCCTGCCGACCATTTCGCGGTGGGGCGCGATGGCGCGGGTCGGTTGGTGGTTTTTGCAGCGCAGGGCATGGTGTTGCGCTACCGCTGTGAGACTGATTCACTACAGCAAAGGCGCTGGACACCCGCTAGGCGCGTGCTGCTGCCGCCAGTGCGCGGTGCGCAGCATATCAAGGCGGTATCTTGCGAAACCATTGCAAAACTCATGCTGGTAGGGGTGGTTTTTGCAGTCAAAAATCCAGAACAAGCCGCTACCACTGGCATGGCGGTGTCGGTCTGGGAGCAAGATGGCCCCGTGTTTCGAGATGCCGCAGATTTCTCTGAAACGGATCCACAGGGGCAAATTTCTCGGTTCGTGGGCAGTGTCATCACGCCGCGTCAATCTTTTTTAAGCCGCGCCAGACCGGCTAAGCCTATGGCACTTTCAGGACGCAGCGAATAGCCTTTGGGTATAGGCGCACTTGGGCGCAGCCAGTAGATCGTCTAAGCGGCCCGACTCCACCACACTGCCGTCTTGCATCACGACCACTTGGTGCGCCATGGCCTTGACTACGGCAATGTCGTGGGTGATGAGCAAATAAGCCAACCCCCGTTGCTTTTGCAGCTTTTGCAAAAGCAACAACACTTGCTTTTGAATGGTGGCATCTAAAGCACTAGTCGGTTCGTCCAACACCAACAGCTGCGGCTCGACCACCAATGCCCGCGCAATGGCAATGCGCTGGCGTTGGCCACCAGAGAACGCATGCGGATAACGCATGAGCAATGCCGCAGTAGCGTCCGAAACTTGTGCAGCGGGGTCTGCGCCAATAGGGTCGTTTGGCTTGTCGTCCTCTAGCAGGCCCACTTCGCGCAACACCGCCAGTATCCGCGTTAATTGTTGTTGTTTTGTAAGGTGTGGAAAGTGGATACCAAGGCCTTCTCCTACAATTTCTTGCACCGTCATACGCGGTGAAAGCGATGAAAACGGATCTTGAAAAACCACTTGAACATCTTTTCGCAGCGCCTTATTGACTATATTATTAGTAGCATCAAATGACGCCACGACGCTGACATTGAACAAAATTCCTTCAAACTTATTTTTCGCATCGCTGCGGGGTGTTAGTAAACCCAACACCGCCAAAGCCAAACTTGTTTTACCAGAACCCGACTCTCCAATCACGGCCAGTGTTTGGCCGCGCAGCAGGCTGATGCTGGCGTTGTTGACGGCTAAAAACTCGCCCTGTTTAAACCAACCACGCCATCCTGGTAAGGGCTTAGGATAGGCGACATTCAAATTATGTGTGCTCAGTATTGCAGGTGCCTGCACATTGGCTGCGTGCACATCACGCACGGGTGTGCTGCCAAGTAGCTTGTGGGTGTAAGCGTGTTGTGGATGCACAAACACATCCTCCACGTCGCCCTGCTCCACAATATGGCCACGCTCCATCACCGCCACGCGGTCTGCAAAGCGGCGCACCATTTGCAGGTCATGCGTGATCAGCAAAACCGCCATGCTGTTTTGGACTTGTAGGTCTGCTAAAAGTTGCAAAATTTGCATGCGCAGGGTCACGTCCAAGGCGGTGGTGGGCTCGTCAGCAATCAACAACTTGGGTGAACAGGCCAGCGCCATAGCGATCATGGCGCGTTGGCGTTGCCCGCCAGAGAGCTGGTGCGGGTAACTGGCCACGCGGCGCTGGGGCTCAGAAATGCCCGTTTGGTCCAATAACTCGATGGCACGGCTCCAAGCTTGCCGCTTGCTCAGGCCTTTTTTAAGCTGCACCACTTCGGCAATTTGTGCGCCCACACTGAACAAGGGATTCAGTGCCGTCATAGGCTCTTGAAAAATCATGGCCACCTCGTCGCCCCGAATCGCCATTAGCTGACGCTCTGACATTGATAGCGTGTTATGGCCATTTAGCAAAGACAAACCACTAATTTGTGCATTCAGAACGAGCTTGAGAATGGCCAGCGCAGTCACCGATTTGCCCGACCCCGACTCCCCCACCAAAGCCAGTTTTTTACCCGCGTTGAGGCTAAAACTGATACCGTGGACAACCTCAAGGCCATCAAAGGCGACCCGCAGGTTGTGCACGTCGAGCAATGGCACGGGTTCGGATGCTGCGCTCATTGGTCTGCCTTTCGTGGGTCAAGCGCGTCGCGCAGCGCATCGCCCATAAAAGTTAGCAGCAGCAAGGTTACCACCAGCACGGTAAAAGTAGACAGCGAAATCCACCAAGCATCCAGATTGTTTTTGCCCTGCGCCAGTAACTCGCCCAAACTGGGGGTGCCAGGCGGCACGCCTAGGCCCAAAAAGTCTAGCGACGTGAGTGCCAAAATAGCCGCACTCATGCGAAAAGGCAAAAACGTGACCACGGGTGTCATGCTGTTGGGCAGCACATGGCGCCACATGATTTGCCAAGGCGACAGGCCCAGCGCCCGCGCAGCACGCACATAGTCCATCTGGCGGTTGCGCAAAAACTCGGCACGCACGTAGTCTGACAAGCCCATCCAGCCAAAAGCGCTGAGCAAAATCAACAACAAGGCCACGCTGGGCTGAAAAATAGCCGAAAAAATAATCAGCAAATACAACTCTGGCATGGCGCTCCACACCTCTATCAAGCGTTGAAAGGCAAGGTCAGTTTTGCCTGCAAAATAGCCCTGCACAGCGCCAGTGAGCACGCCCAGCAGCACGCCCACCGCCGTGAGCGCCAAACCAAACAGCACACTCACCCGAAAGCCATAGAGCAACTGCGCCAACAAATCTCGCCCGCGCTCGTCGGTGCCCAAATAATTCACGCCAGACGGTGGTGCGGGGCTGGGCAGCGGGGCAAAGTAGTTCAGTGTTTTGGGGCCATAGGGGTTGGGCGCGAAAAGGGCAAAATTACCTGGTTTGGCAAACTGGTCACGAATGAAGGGATCTAAATAGTCGGCGGGCGTGTTGAAATCACCGCCAAAGGTGGTCTCGGGCAGGTCTTGTAGGGCGGGGGAATAGAGCTGGCCGTTGTAGCGGGCTAGCAGCGGGCGGTCATTTGACAGGATTTCTGCGCACAGCGCCAGTACTACCAAGACCACAAAGCAGCAAAGGCTGACAAAGCCCAAGCGGTTGCGCTTAAAACGCAGCCATGCGCGGCGGCTGGGGCTGGGGCTTTTAGGGCCTACACTGGCATGGGCCATTTCAGACTTTGATTGATTCAAAACTGACACGCGGATCCACCCACAGATACATCAAATCGCTGATCAGTTTGGTAACCAAACCAATCAGGGTGAACAAAAACAGCGTGCCCAGCACCACAGGGTAGTCCCGCCGGATCACGCTCTCGTAGCTGAGAAGCCCCAAGCCATCGAGCGAAAACAGGGTTTCAATCAGCAGCGAACCTGTAAAAAACGCACCAATAAACGCAGCAGGAAAGCCCGTCACCACCGGAATTAGCGCGTTGCGAAACACGTGTTTGTACAAAATGCGGTGCTCGCTGAGGCCTTTGGCGCGGGCTGTGGTGACGTATTGCTTGCGGATTTCTTCTAAAAAAGCATTTTTAGTCAACATGGCAATCACCGCAAAGCTGCCCAGCACCATGGCCGTGACTGGCAGCGCTATATGCCACACATAGTCCAAAATACGCGCGGACCAAGCCATGTTTGCCCAATTGGCCGAGACCAAGCCGCGCAGCGGAAACCACTGCAGCTGCCCGCCCAGCACCACCAAGAGCGCCACTCCCAAGACAAAGCCCGGAATGGCGTAGCCCGTGAGCACAAGCAGCGAGGTCAGCAGGTCAAAGCGCGAACCCGCCCGCACCGCCTTGGCAATGCCCAGCGGTACCGCCACCGCGTAGCTCAGCAGCAGCGTCCACAGCCCCAAGCTAATCGACACAGGCAGCTTAGACTTAATCAGTTCCCACACGTCCTTGTGGTGGTAAAAGCTCTTGCCCAAATCAAAGGTGGCATAGGATTTAAGCATCAACCAAAAGCGCTCACCCGCAGGCTTGTCAAAGCCATACAAAGCCTTGATCTGCGCCAACTGCTCCGCACTCACGCCCTGGCGCCCCCTGTAGTTGCTAGCCGTACTAGAAGCCGCCGCCGCTTCCCCCCCACTGGAGCGATCCTGCAACTGCGCCACCATCTGCTCGACCGGCCCCCCAGGCACAAACTGCGTCACCGCAAATGTCACCAGCAGCACACCCAAAAGGGTGGGCAGCATCAGCAGCAGGCGTTTGGTGATGTAGGTGAGCATGATTTATTTCAATGAATTTTGGTCGGACGGCACGGCCCACCAAGTCGCGTTGGCCCAGCTTTGCGCCGCATAGTATTTGGGCATGACGGCGGGCCGAGCCAAAGCGCGGGCTTTGTAGGCTACGCGGTAGCTGGGGGAATACCAGTTGGGCACGGCGTAGTAGCCGTGGGCTAGCACGCGGTCTAGGGCGCGCACGGCGGCACTCAGGGCGGCGCGGCTGGGCGCGCGCTCTATGTGCTCTATGAGGCGGTCTACCGCAGGGTCTTGCACGCCCCAGAGGTTTAAATTGCCTTCGCGCTTGGCAGATTCTGAGCCAAACATGTCTTTGAGATCGCCGCCGGGGGTGGCGCTGGTGCCCACGGCGATGCTGGTCATGTCGAAGTCAAAAATATCAAGGCGCTTTTTAAGCAAGGCGTAGTCGACGATGCGAAACGTCATCTTGATGCCCAGTTTGTCTAAGTTTTTTTGGTAGGGCGTGAGCACCCGCTGCAGCGATGGGCTGTCAAACAGCATTTCTATTTGCATGGCTTTGCCAGCTTGGTCGCGTAGCGCGCCGTCTTTGTAAACCCAGCCTGCCGCTTGCAAAAGGGCGCGGGCTTCTAGCAAATTGCTGCGCAGGCTACGCGGTGCGGCGGTGTTACTGGGCGCAGCTGCTTGGCCAAAAACTTGGGGGGCTAGCTGGGCGCGCAGCGGCTCTAAAAACACCAGCTCTTCGGCACTGGGTGTACCAGCGGCGGCGAACTCTGCGGTGGGGAAAAAAGCAGGAATACGCGCATACGAGTTGTAAAAAAGCTGCCGATTGAGCCACTCATAGTCCATGGCCAAGCCCAGCGCTTGGCGCACCCGTACGTCTTTGAATAGGGGCTTGCGGGTATTGAACACATAGCCTTGGTAAGCGCCGGGATGCGGGTTAGGGAACTCCACTTTGGTGAGCTCGCCGCTGTCAAACTTGCGCCCCGTGTATTGGCGTGCCCAGCGGCGGGCGGTGTTTTCTTCTAAAAAGTCAAACTCGCCGGCCTTGAAGGCTTCGAGCCGCACCGTGTCGTCGGTGTAGACCTTGTAGGTGATACGGTCAAAGTTGTAAGCGCCTTTGCGGATGCCCAGATGGGCGGCCCAATAGTCTTTGCGGCGGTCGTAGTGGATGGTTTTGCCGAAATCCACAGCGCCAATGGTGTAGGGGCCGCTCGCAATCGGCAGGTCGGTGATGATTTGGTCAAAAGCTTTGCCAGTGCCCCACTTGTGGCTAAAGACCATCAAGCTGCCTGCCACCAAGGGCAGTTGTTTGTCGGCGGTTTTAAACTCAAACTGCACGCTGCGCTCGCCCAGCACGCGCACTGCTTTGATGTCGTCAAATAACAGCTTGGTGCGTGGCGAGGCAAGCGGGCCGCTTTGCATGTCAAAAGAATGCTTTACATCTTTGGCCAGTACTGCGTCGCCATTGTTGAACTTGGCCAGTGGGTTGAGCCGAAAAACTGCGGAAAGGCGGTCAGATGCCACCGCTACGTCGTCGGCCAGCAGGCCATACATGGTGGTGGCTTCATCGGCCGTGCCCGCCATGAGAGTTTCAAATACGAGGCTGGTGTGCTGCCCTTCATTGTGCAGGCCGGGCGGGTGCTCGCCCTTTAAAATGAAGGGGTTGTATTTGTCAAAATTGCTGGCACGGGAATTGGGCACCAGCACCAACGTGCCGCCCTTGGGCGCTAGCGGGTTCACATAGGCCACATGCGTGAAGCCCGGCGGATATTTGATGTCGCCAAATTGCGAATAGGCGTGTTCGGCGTGGGCGCTGCCAACGCAACCTGCAGCCATTAAGAAAATACCAGCTATTCGCAGCAGCATTTACAAGCGCTCCTGTGCTTTGCGGGTCACCGCTGCGTGTTCGCGCTTATCTACCAAGAAAGCTACAGCCACTACAGTAACCGTGATCGTTAGTTCGGTCACTTGGTAGACAAGCCGATACCCAGTGGCTTGGAGCTTTATTTTGTAGCAGTCAGGCATGGCGTGTAGTCGTGAGGCGGGCAGATGGGGTTGCGCCAATCGCTCTTGGAGTTTGCGCTTGAACTGCTCGCGGACAGGTGCATCGAGTTTGCGCCATTCTTTGAGCGCGGTGGGCTTGAATGCCAGCGCATAGAGGCCCATTCACAGCGCATCCAAACGCACAGCCACGCTGGGCTCGGTGCTGCGCTGTTTCACCAACCGCGCCAAGGTGATGTCGTCCATATAGTCCATCATGGCCTCAAATGAACTGGCGGGTACCAAATATGCCGAGGGCTTGTTATGGTTGAGCACAGCCACAGGAAAGCCCAAAGCACTGGCAATCACGGCGCTGGGATTGCGCTTGAGCTCGCTGATACTCACTGAAGCACTGGCATAGAGTTGTTGCATAAAAAGACCTGTATATTGGTCTTAATGCTAGCATGAAACCGCGTGTGCGACAATTCTACGCATCTGAAATTTTCAAGGAACTGGCATGGGCTTTCTAACTGGCAAAAAATTATTAATCACTGGCGTGTTGTCCAACCGCTCGATTGCATACGGCGTGGCCAAAGCCTGCCATGCGCAGGGCGCTGAGCTGGCGTTTAGTTATGTGGGCGAGCGCTTTAAGGAGCGCATCACCGAGTTTGCAGCCGACTTTGGCAGCAACCTGATTTTTGACTGCGACGTGGGCGATGATGCGCAAATTGAGGCGCTGTTCACTGACTTGTCCAAAACATGGCCCAAGTTTGACGGCTTTGTGCATGCCATTGGCTATGCGCCGCGTGAGGCCATAGCGGGCGACTTTTTAGAAGGCATCAGCCGTGAAGCCTTCAAAATCGCCCACGACATCAGCGCCTACAGCTTTCCGGCTATGGCCAAGGCGGCTTTGCCGTATTTGAACGACAAATCTGCCCTGCTCACCCTGACTTATTTGGGCGCGATACGCACCGTGCCCAACTACAACACCATGGGCTTGGCCAAAGCGTCGCTGGAAGCCAGTGTGCGGTATTTGGCAGAATCGCTCGGCCCCAAGGGCATGCGCGTGAACGGCATCAGCGCAGGCCCGATCAAAACGCTGGCAGCCAGCGGCATCAAAGGCTTTGGCAAAATCCTATCGGTGGTGGCTGAAAACTCGCCCATTCGCCGCAACGTGACCATCCACGACGTGGGCAATGTGGCCGCTTTTCTGCTGTCAGACCTAGCAGGCGGCGTGAGCGCTGAAATCACCTACGTGGATGGCGGATTTAGCCAAGTGGTGGGCGGGATTGCTGAGCCAGCGGGTGCGTAAGGCGGCGTTGCAAAATTGACCGCCAAAAAGTCCATCAGATCAGGTTGGGCACGGCAGTTGAAAGGCGATATTACTAATAAATAGTGGCAATGTCGCCGTCAGGTGGTCATAGTTTGCTATGTATTTTATAGTAAACGCCATTATTTTAAATGCCGTATAATTCTTAACATGTCTAATACATTGAACATGTTAGGAAAGCACCATGAATTTCAGCATTCACCTTGACAACGCCACCCAAGCCCGGCTCGATGCCGTGGTGCAGTCCACCAAGCGCCCGCGCAGTGCTATTGTGCGCGAGGCGGTGCTTGCTTGGCTAGATAAGGGGCAGGCAGGCCAGACCGAGAATGGCTGGGGGCCACAAATGCAGGAGTTTTTTGCGTACCAATCGAAAAACCCAGACCCAACGCTCAAAGACTTGCCACCGTTTGAGGCCTACCGTTCAGAGCTTACGCCCTACAAAGAGTTCAGTTTTGAGCGATGAAATACCTGCTCGATACTAACGTGGTGAGCGATTTCTTCAGGGAACTACAGCCCGTGTTTGCAAGGCTCAAAGCCGCAGGAAAAGACAATATTTGCTTTTCTTCCCTCACGCGCATGGAAATTGAGTATGGTTTTGCGCGCAATCCCGCTGCGCTGCGCAAGCTGGGAGACCGCTGGCATCGCTTCACATCAGAAGTGAGCGAGATCCCTTTTGATGCCCCCTGCGCCAACGCCACAGGCCGCATCCGCGCCCAGCTGGCCGCTATGGGCCAGCCCATTGGCCCCTATGACGTGCAGATTGCAGGCACGGCACTGGCGTATGGCTTGGTCATGGTCACGGCGAATACGGCAGAATTTGAGCGGGTGACGCTGATGCGGCTTGAGAATTGGCGTAAACCAGCAGATTTATAGGTTTTCAGACCGATGCCACCGTCATATGGTCATATAGTGCTATATTTTGAATAGCATTTAATTTGTAACTGCACTTTTCAATACTTCACAATCGTTTTGTCGGTTACAAACGCCAGACCTGCGTTGTAGATGTGTCAACACCCAAGGAGCACACCATGACACGATTACAACAAGCTGCTCAACGCAGCATCAAGCTTGCACTAACCCTAGCCATCACTGGCGCAGCACTGGCCGCGCAGGCGCGTACAGGCCCTGACGTGGATGTGAATGTCGTCATTGGCGGCGTTATTCAACCCGGGGTGTATGGCCGCGCTCCGCCAGGCCACTCCAAGCACTGGAGTCGCCACTGCCGCGTATACAACGCTTGCAACCAGCCCGTGTATTTTGTGCGCAATGACTACCGCACTGACAACGAACGCGGCCGAGGCGAGGGGCATGGCCACGGCCGTGGCCATGAACGCCACTGAGCCATGCAAAGCCGAAAGTTATACGCGCACGCAGTCCGCGTAATAACGCTTGATACCATCGGCACCCACCAGCTCCACCAGCCCGTGGATGTCGGTCTCAAAACCTGGGCATTCTGAGTTGAAAGCGCGTGCAAATTTAAGGTAGTCCACAATTTTGCGGTTAAACACCTCGCCGGGCACCAAAAGCGGTATGCCCGGTGGATAGGGCGTTACCAAGCCCACGGTGATGCGGCCTTCGAGTTGGTCGATCTCCACCCGCTCGGTTTTACGCCTAGCAATGTGGGCGTAAGCGTCCGACGGTGTCATGGCGGGGTGCAAATCGCTTTGGTACACATCCGTTGTCAGGCGCGCAATGTCATATTTGGCATACAAACCGTGGATGTGTTGGCACAGGTCTTGTAGCCCCATTTTCTCGTAGCGCGGGTGCGCTTTGCTGAACTCGGGCAAGATGCGCCACATCGGCTGGTTGCGGTCGTAGTCGTCTTTGAACTGCTGCAGTGCAGTCAACAGCGTGTTCCAGCGGCCTTTGGTGATGCCAATGGTGAACATGATGAAAATGCTGTACAGGCCAGTTTTCTCCACAATCACGCCATGTTCTGCCAAAAATTTGCTCACAATGCTGGCCGGAATACCCGTTTTAGCAAATTTGCCTTGCAAGTCCAAGCCTGGGGTCACAATGGTCGACTTGATCGGGTCGAGCATATTAAAGCCTTCGGCCAAATTGCCAAAGCCGTGCCAATTGGGCTTGCTTTTCTTGCCATTGGTGTGCGCCCTAGCCTCGCCGTGCAGCATCCACTCTTTGGCCGTGGTCATGCCTTCTTCGGCAAATTTGTCCGGCCCCCAGACCTTAAACCACCAGTCTTTGCCGTATTCGTCGTCCACCTTGCGCATGGCGCGCCTGAAATCAAGCGCCTCCAAAATGCTCTCTTCCACCAAGGCCGTGCCACCGGGCGGCTCCATCATGGCGGCTGCCACATCGCAGCTGGCAATGATGGCGTATTGCGGGCTGGTGCTGGTGTGCATCAGATAGGCTTCGTTGAACAAATGCCGATCGAGCTTTCGGTTTTGTGCGTCTTGCACCAGCACATGGCTTGCCTGCGAAATGCCCGCCAGCAGCTTGTGGGTAGACTGCGTGGCAAACACCAGCGCATCTTTAGGACGAGGACGTTTCTTACCCATTGAATGGTAGGAGCCATAAAATGGATGAAACGCAGCATGTGGCAACCAAGCCTCGTCAAAATGCAGGGTGTCAATATAGCCGTCTAGCGTGTCTTTGATCGTTTCGGTGTTGTACAAAACACCGTCATAGGTGCTTTGCGTGATGGTCATCACACGTGGCTTCACAGTTTTAGAGTCGATGTGTTTGAGCAGCGGGTTAGCCTTGATCTTGGCTTTGATTGCCGCAGGCGTGAACTCGCTTTGCGGAATGGGCCCAATAATGCCAAAGTGGTTGCGCGTGGGCTTGAGAAACACGGGTATCGCCCCCGTCATGATGATGGCATGCAAAATTGATTTGTGGCAATTGCGGTCTACCACCACCACATCGCCGGGAGCTACCGTGTGGTGCCAAACCATTTTGTTCGATGTGCTGGTGCCATTGGTCACAAAAAAGCAATGGTCCGCATTGAAAATACGCGCTGCGTTTTTCTCAGATTCGCCAATTGCACCGTCATGGTCTAGCAGTTGGCCCAGCTCTTCCACAGCGTTGCACACGTCTGCACGCAGCATGTTCTCACCAAAAAACTGGTGGAACATTTGGCCAACAGGCGTTTTTAAAAATGCCACGCCACCAGAATGTCCGGGGCAATGCCAGCTGTATGAGCCGTCTTGCGCGTATTCCACCAGTTCTTTAAAAAACGGCGGTTGGATACCATCTAAATAGCTCTTGGCCTCCCTGATGATGTGCTTGGCCACAAACTCTGGCGTGTCTTCAAACATATGAATAAAGCCGTGCAGCTCGCGCAAAATATCATTGGGCAAGTGGCGCGATGTTTTGGTTTCGCCGTATACATAGAGCGGCACATCGGCATTTTTGCGGCGCACCTCAGTGATGAACTGGCGCAGATTAATCACCGCAGGGTCAAGGTCAGGGCCGGGTGTGAATTCGTCGTCATCGAGCGACAAAATAAAGGCACTGGCGCGCGACTGCTGCTGGGCAAACTGCGACAAATCGCCATAGCCCGTCACACCCAAAATTTCAAAGCCTTCGCCTTCAATGGCGGTAGCCAGTGCGCGGATACCAAGACCCGATGTGTTCTCAGAGCGAAAATCTTCGTCGATGATGACAATAGGAAAGCGAAATTTCATGCCAAACCCAGCTAATAAAGAGATAAAACGCGAAGTGTAAGGACATTCTGTGTCAAGCAGCTTGTAGTTTTGCTTTTTTGCCCCAAAATGTCGTACATCACAGACACCACACGCCTCTAGGGGCACAATCTTATGGCTCTATCCTCAATTTGGTGGCTTCTAGCTGGCGCTGCTGTCACCGTAGAACTCCTCACTGGTACGTTTTATTTGCTCATGATCGCCATCGGCTTGGTGGCAGCAGCCTTGGGTGCGCATCTTGGAGCGGTAATAGCGGTGCAAATATTTCTAGCCGCTTTAGTAGGCGGTGGTGCCACAGTGGCGTGGCATCTTTACAAAGCCAAGACCGAGACCCGTTTGCATGCTAATGCAAACCGCGATGTGAATTTGGACATTGGCCAAGAAGTGCAGGTTGAGGTTTGGCAACCAGATGGTTTGGCCCAAGTGCAATACCGAGGCGCTCAATGGACTGTTGTAGCAGCGCCAGGGTCTGCACAGCGAGCGGGCCGCTACGCAGTTAAAGAGTTATCAGGCAACCGCCTAATCGTTGAAGCCGTTTAAATTTGAATTCACCAAGGAGTTGTTATGGAATTCGCCATTATTATTTTTGTTATTGCCGTGGTGTTTATCACCCGTGCTGTCAAGGTCGTGCCCCAGCAGCATGCGTGGGTGATCGAGCGCCTAGGCAAATACCATGGCACGCTCACTCCAGGCTTGAATTTTCTAGTGCCCTTTGTCGACAAAGTGGCATACAAACATGTGCTCAAAGAAATCCCTTTGGACATTCCCAGCCAAGTGTGCATTACCCGCGACAACACCCAACTACAGGTAGACGGCATCCTGTATTTTCAAGTCACCGACCCCATGCGCGCAAGCTACGGTTCATCTAACTACATCACCGCCATTAGCCAATTGGCACAAACGTCGCTGCGCAGCGTGATCGGCAAACTAGAGTTAGACAAAACATTTGAAGAGCGCGCCATCATCAACAGCCAAGTAGTAGCGGCCATTGACGAGGCGGCACTTAACTGGGGCGTAAAGGTCTTGCGCTATGAAATTAAAGACTTGACCCCACCCAAAGAAATTTTGCACGCCATGCAATCGCAAATTACTGCCGAACGCGAAAAGCGGGCTCTGATTGCCGCGTCTGAAGGCCGCCGCCAAGAACAAATCAACATCGCCACTGGTGAGCGTGAAGCCTTCATTGCACGCTCTGAAGGCGAAAAGCAAGCTGTAATCAACAAAGCCCAAGGCGATGCTGCCTCTATTACAGCGGTTGCTGATGCTACCGCTGGCGCTATTGAACGTATAGCAGCAGCGATTCGTCAACCCGGCGGTGAGCTTGCTGTTCAACTCAAAGTGGCTGAAAAAGCAGTCGAAGCCTACAGCAAGGTAGCGTCTGATGCCACCACCACCTTAATAGTGCCCAGTGACATGACGCAAGTGTCCACCCTCATCACCTCGGCCATGAAAATGGTCCAATCACAAAAATAAACCATGGCCAACAATGTATTGGGCACCGCCCTTGTACCCTGCTCTTTTGACCCGCTGACGGGTTACTTCAGAGACGGATGCTGCAACACCGACGAAACCGATGGTGGCTCACACCTGATCTGCGCCCGCGTCACGCGCGAGTTTTTGGCTTTTTCCTTGCAGCGCGGCAACGACTTGAGCACTGCCCGCCCCGAATACCGCTTTGCGGGGCTCAAGCCCGGAGACCGTTGGTGTTTGTGCGCCGCGCGTTGGGGCGAGGCCCTCGCTGCCGGCGTTGCGCCACCCGTTATTTTAGAAAGTTGCCACGAAAAAGCGCTACAGTTCGTTTCTTTGGCGGATTTAACCTACCACGCCTACACCCCACAAGCACTTTCCAAATAAACCACTGTCTTTCATGAAAAAAAACTACCCCTTCATTGCCGAAGGCAAAAACACTGACCGCTTACTAGAGGCTGCGAAACACGACATTCGCAAATACGTCAAACGCTGCCGCCGTGCTGCCCTGCCTGAAGGCGTGGACTATTGGGATTTTGACTGCAAAATTGGAGCGGACAAAGACAGCGCTGCCAACGTGCACTTGAGCGAGTTAATCGGCCTAGTGGATGTAGCAGCAAAAGAAGGCAAAGCCGATATTTTTGTAGAAGTCAATCCTAAAAATGGCCACCGCGTGCACGACGGCCGCACACCCATTGCGCAACCCGAATTAGAAGCAGAGTAAGACTGTATTTCAAGCTGCTGCCAATGCTATAATTTGAGGCTCCGGAGAGGTGGATGAGCGGTTTAAGTCATACGCCTGGAAAGCGTACGAAGGGTAAAACTTTCCGCGGGTTCGAATCCCGCCCTCTCCGCCAAGTTGTGATTTTTTCTAAATAAAATCAAAAGCTTAGAGTTGCTCAACTTTTTAGCCCATCATTTTTCACAAGCCCTATTTCCTTGCGCTGCCTGCGCCGCCAAAGATGCTCTCGCGTGTCGCCGCGTCTAGGTCGCTCAGCGCCCACTGGAAGGCTGATTTACCTGCTGTGGGGGTGTAGCCCATGCTCAGGGCGTAGATGCTGCCAAAACTGCTGGCTACGCCATTGGCGCTAAGCAACACGCTTGGCACGTCGCCAGCCTTCCAAGCCCTGCTCAGGCCTTGTATGCCTGTAAAGCCACCTATAGCATTGCTCACGTTGCTGAGCACGGCTACGTTTTGGCCACCGGTGTTCAAGACTATGTTGTTCGTGCCGTTTAAAACGCCTACCACTTTGCCCGCTGTGGTGGGGGAATGGGTGATGGTGTTGACATCTAGCAGGATGCTTGCGCCTAGGTTGAGGTTGTTCAAGGCGGAGGCCGATAGAACGATTTTGGGCACGGGGGCGGGTGCGGGTGCGGTGCCTGCACCGCCTGCCGTATCGGGCGCCGGCGCTTGGGGAGCAGCAGTTTCCGTGACGATGGTGGCAGGCGCTGGCGGGGGCGGGGGCGGGGGCGTGTCTTCGCCTAATACGGGTGGGGGCGCGGGAGGGGTGACGGGGGTGATGGTGTCTTCGTAGGATTCAGTCACCGGATTGTTCAGCCGCCGCCCAGTAGCAATCTCTACGCCTTGGGCATCATGCACCGACAAATCAAAGGTGTTGGCTATTGGGTTACCCGCATCATCTAGCGCTGGGGTGACTGTGGTGCTTTTGATGGTGCGCCTGTCGCTGTCTCTGTCAGTGGTGATGCTGACACCGTTACCTAGGGTGACTGTGGTGCGGGTGATTCCGCCGGGCACTGTGTTGATGGTCACCGAAGGTTGACCCCAACCGGGGGTAGGGGTAGTGGGCATGCCCGGCGGGCTGGTGTCACCCGACGGGGGTGTGCCAAATAGCACTTTGGTTTCTCCGTTAACACTGGTGGTCAACGTGCCATTGCCGCTGTCGTATTGGAGTTGGCCTGCGCTAAATGTTTGGTCGTTACCATCTGCTCCCACAATGAATCCTGCGCCATCGGCACTTACCTGAAAGATGAGTTTGCCTGTGTTGAGGTTGAATACTTGCTGGGCTGTGCCGTTGGTGAAGGCTATGTTGCCGTTGGTGGCTAATGTGTAGTTGCTGCCGCTAGCTATCGGGATGCTTTCGGCGGTGCGCAGTTGGTAGCTTGACTCGCCAGTCGTGCTATTGGTGATAGATGCCATGCTGTAACCAGCTGAAGCACCTAAGTTATTCAAAGGGAATACTTCAATGTAATAATAAACCTCAGCTGCTGGGGGAGCTTGTTGCGTTAGAAAAGTTTTCTTGTTAGGTTGCGGCGCAAAATCAGATTGAGTATCTGCCTCAACATCAAAGCCACTAATTGGTTGTTCGCCATAGCCGTGTACACCGATTGCACGTCCAAGTGCTGGTGCATTCTGTACTGTCCATAGACCGCCAGACTCCCCATCACCTAACCGTGGATTAAAGAAACCATTTTGTGCTACGTTGGCATCACGCGAATCAGACATACTTTTTTGACCACGCGTAAAGTACATAACCATAAGGCCATCCCTTTCCTCCTCACGCATCGATCCCCAATCACTACTACTGATGTTCAGTGCTAAGCCTTGCTCGTTTGTCTTTGGGCTGAGGTAGAAGTCTTGCGCTTCTTTAATCATTAGGACTGCTAACTTAACAGTTAAGTCATTGCTGCTCGACTTGTTTAAATCTTGAACCATATTTTGGTACTGGCCTTGATAACGAGGCCGCAATCCCAGCGGGTCGTTAGGGTTATTCGCAAAATAGGTGTCAAGCAACCGAACTCCAGTTGCAACTTTGATATTTAATACACCCATATCAATCGCAGCTGGGTTAATAACTGATGTTACGCAGCCCGCAGCAACTGAAGCTCAGCAAACGCGATTTGCTGAGCTTTCATAAACATCTTGGCGCGTAGCGCAAAGTGATTGAGATGCAGCTTGAGTTTGAGGCACTCCAGTTTGAAGACTGCATAG
>JANOYR010000161.1:0-1841 GCA_031428975.1 Polaromonas sp.
GCCACAGGCCACAGGCGGGCGTCTACATCGTCATAGGCCAGCGGCACCAGTTGCTCCACACTAGCACCGGGCATTTGGCGCATGGCAGCGATAACCTTGGCTTCGCGCTTGAGGCGGTGCGCTTTCAGGGTGGCAATCGCCCGAGCTGCGCCGCCTTGGTAGTCGGGCTGGTCGTCGGGAAAAGCTTCTACTGCCTGTTCTGGCAAAGCTGGGGCTTGGGTTTTAAGGCCTTGCGCCGCGTCGCAGGCTGAAAGCACGTAGCCGTGGGCAGGCAAGATGAAGTCGATGTTGTATTGGGCGCAAGCCGCTGTTAATGCATCCAGCGAGTTCAGGTAATCGGTCATGTTGCCGTCCGGTGGGTCTACCACCGTGGTGCTGCCGTTCAAAATATGGTCGCCCGAAATCAACAGGCCGTCTTCTTCCAAAACCAAGCACAGGTGGTTGGCGGCATGGCCGGGGGTGTGGATCACCCTGAGCGTCGTCTCTAAACCTAATTTTTGAGGTTTTTCAGCCATATGTCGCCGTGAAATGGTCTTAAGCTGCTCATTATTTTGTAGTGTACGGTCGGGCGTGAACTGCGAATTAGCACGGGATGTGGGCGCACTGGCGATGCCTAAAATTGGGCAATCGTCGGTTTGCACGCCAGCCCGCAGGTTTGCTTGCGCACCGCTATGCAGCCCCGCCTGCGCACCAGCTAGCTCCGCCCATTTTGCCCGCACCAGTGCTTGCAGCGGCTTGGCCGCAGGCGAGTGGTCGGGGTGCGAATGGGTGCAGATGATTTGGCAAATGTCGCCGCCCGTGGCCTCCAATATCCGCTGAATATGCGCTGCATCGGGCGGGCCGGGGTCTACCACGGTGTAGCCCGTGTGCACCGTGCCAACAATGTAGGTGTTGGTGCCAGGCCCGGTCATAAAGCCGGGGTTGGGCGCGGTCAGGCGCATGAGGTTGTGCAGCAGCGGCACGGCTCGCTCGTGTTGCCAGTCTAGCGGGTGCAGCAGCTGCCCGTCGGGGCTGACCATGGCCAACTCACCATAGGGCGGCTCGTGTTCCATGTATCGGGCTTCTTGCCCATTTAAAAGCCCAGCCCGTGGGCAGCTGGTAAAGAGCGGGCGCTCAAGTTGGTGCTCACTTAGGCCCTGAGGCATGCAGCTTGCCAACACGCTGTCCACACTGGTGTGTTTTTGTAGCCGCTCTAGGGTGCGAATGGTGGGGAAAATAATGAAAAAATCATCCGCCGCATGCCGCGCCAGCGCGTCCGCTGGGCGAATCCACAGCGGTTCAAACTGCTCTTTGCCATCGGCCACAGGGTGCTGGCCATCGGGCATACGCGCCACTAAAAACGGCACGTCAAAGCGGCGCTGCAAGTCGCGGTCGGTCATCCAGTGCGCCAGCAGATACACCTGCTCAGCCGCAGCCGTGAGCCCGCGCTCGGCCAGCTGCGGGTAAAAGGGCGCAGCGCGGTCCATCGCGTCAATGGTGGCTTGGCTGGCCCACGCGCCCTGCGCATCACGCGCCAGCAAAATCCCCAGCTCCTCAAAGCTCTCACGAATCGCGGCCAGCGCCTGCACTTTGGATGCTATGCTTTGTGACATACGAAATGAGGCTGTGTCTGTGGCACTGGCTATTTCTTTGTCAAGCGTATCAATGCCCCCACCCGGAAAAACATAAGCCCCCGCCGCAAAGCTAGCCGTCATCGAGCGGCGCGTCATCAGCACTTCTGGGCCGTTTGCGCCATCGCGCAGCAGCAGCACCGTGGCGGCTTCGCGCAGGGGGGCGGGGGGGCGTTGGGGGTGGAGGAGGGCGGTTTGTCTGGGCATGGGGGGAATTAGAGCATGAACTTG
>JANOYR010000162.1:0-12178 GCA_031428975.1 Polaromonas sp.
AACACCGCTTAGAGAGCCGAGGCTTCAGCGCTGCCGAAATAGCCCGCATCACCTGCCCCATAGGCATTGAAGGCATTGCAGGCAAAGAGCCCGAGGTGATAGCGGTGAGCGTGGCGGCGCAGCTGCTTAGGCTGCGCGCCGCTCAAGAGCCGCGTGCACATCGCGCGCCTTGAGCCCGTACATATCTGCAAATGCCTCAGGGCTAGCGCCGCTGGCATCATAGGCGCGCAGCAGGGCTTCTTGTTTGGCCATCCACGCTTCGCGCTCTGCAAAGGCTTCTTCCAATAGCGCAGTGGCTTCGGGTTCATTGGTTTGCACGCGGGCTTGGTAGTCTTGGCGTGTCAGGCCAGACGCTTCAAACGCTTCCATCAACTGCACGCGAAACTGCGGGCGCAAGTTGCCCTTGTGGTTGCGCTGTCTGCGGCGAAACAGCTCCAGCAGAGTCACATACACATGTTCTGGCGCAACCGCTTCTACAGCAGCACCGTCCAGCCCGTGGCGCGGGTGGTCAGCAGCCACACTTTGCAAATAGCGGGTCGAGCGGGCATGCACGCCCATGGCCGCTTTGAGGCTCGTAGCCTCAAATGCATCAGGGTGGGCAGCCAGCAATTCGTGGTAAATGCCCAATTTAAGCGGCAAAAACTGCGCCCCAAACAGCTGCGGATACAACTCAAAAAGTTTTTCCAGCACAGGCTGCACCGCTTCAAAGCGGCTGGGCTGCTTGTCGCTGGCTTGCTTGCTTGTGTCGTTTGAAAGTGGTGCTACGGGCGGCGCGTCAATGGCATCGCGGCTATTGTCAGCAAGGACATTTTCGTCTGTAGCAACTGGAAGGGGGGTATCTTGGGTAGCAAGTGTGGTCATGGTCAATGCAAATCAGGGCAACCCGCTATTGTCGGGCATATCGCAGGCTTGGGTCACCTAAAAATGCGGCGGTAATTCATCGCGCAAACTGCGCCCTACCACCACATCGCCGTCTTTAGGCTGCTCGCGCAGGCTGGCTACTTCGCGCATGAGCAGGTCTATTTGCTGCTGCTGGCGCACCACTACGCGGTCGAGTTGCTCTAGCTGGTCTTCGGTGTAGCTGGCCTTTATTTCTAGGTCTATCAGGCGTTGCTCGGTGGCCTGCTGGCTGTCGTTGGAAGTGGGGTGGGCTTTGGTCATGGTGCTATTGGACACGAAAACAGGCGCAAAAATTGTATACACTTAGGCTATGCCGCAGCGGAGCTATCGCCCTACACGCGATTTGTTCGCGGCCATGCCTGTTCAGAGCGCCCGCAGTGGTGAACAGCTAAGGAGTCTGCATGGAAGCTTATCTGCTCGATTGGGCCAATTTATTGCTGCGCTGGGTGCATGTGATCACCGCCATTGCATGGATTGGGTCATCGTTTTATTTTGTTTTTTTAGACAACAACCTCATCAAGCCGCAGTCGCCTGACTTGTTGGAAAAAGGTGTGGATGGTGCGATATGGGCCGTGCATGGCGGTGGTTTTTACAACCCCCAAAAATACATGGTGGCGCCCAAAAAAATCCACACCAAATTGCATTGGTTTTACTGGGAAAGCTATTCGACATGGCTGTCTGGTTTTACGCTGTTTACTGTGCTTTACCTGTACAACGCCAGCACCTATTTGATCGACAAGTCGCTGTTTAATTGGTCACCCACAGCTGCAATCAGCGCTGCTTTGGGCTTTTTGATCGCTTTTTGGGTGGTGTATGACGGTGTTTGCCGCGCTTTTGGCTTCCGCAAAAACGGCGAGGCGATTGTTGGTGCGCTGATGCTTTGCGCGGTGGCGCTGATGAGTTATGTGGCTTGCCAGCTCTTTGCCGGGCGTGCAGCGTTTTTAATTGTGGGCGCTGCTATTGCCACCGCCATGAGCGCCAATGTGTTTTTCTGGATCATTCCGGGGCAGAAAAAAGTGGTGGGCGCAATGATGAGCGGCACCAAGCTGCCCGCCAAAGAGCTGGCGCTGCACGGCAAGCGGGGCAAACAACGCAGCGTGCACAACACCTATTTCACCCTGCCGGTGCTGTTTGCCATGCTGTCTAACCATTACAGTTTTTTGTACACGCACCCACACAACTGGCTGGTGCTGTTTGTGATGATGCTGGGCGGCGCACTGATTCGCCAGTATTTTGTGCAGCGCCACGGATTCCATTTGGGCCGCGCTGCCAACCCGCTGCCGTGGGCGCTGGCTGGCGTGATCGCTATTGCTGCGGTGATCGTGGCGATCAAACCAGCGCCTGCACCGCAACAGGCAGATGCTGACAATACTACAAAAATAATAGCAAATAATGACGCTAGCACCGTGACATTGCCCTCAAAAACCATAAATTCTGCGCAGGCAGGCACAATGGCTGCTGTGACGGGCATCATCAACGAGCGCTGCATCAGCTGCCACGGTGCGCAGGTGCAAATGAAGAATGTGCGCTTAGATTCCCCTGCTTTGATCACACAAAACGCCCAAATGGTTTACCAGCAAGTAGTGGTCACCAAGCAAATGCCCATGGGCAATGCCACGGGCATCACCGAGGCGGAGCGGGCAGTCATTGGGGAATGGTTCAAGGCGGGGGCGGTGACGCGTTGAATGGGTGACCGCGCATTTTTTCGAGTTTGATTCAGAGACAAATTACCACTTCATCTCGCCCTTGTTGACCTTTGCACCGAGCTCTAGTGAGCTAACACCATCAGTCACTTGAGGGTATGATTTCTTCATCGCTTCAATCACGGTAGCGCCGTCTTTGCCAGAGGCTAGGTGTTTCTCGAAGCTTTGCAAATAGTCTTTTGTGAAGCCAATTGCGCTGGTATCCAGCTTGATGCCGGATTTCATGTGGCCAGGCACGACCAGTTCAGGTTGTAAGGCTGCCATCTCGTCCAGTTGCGCCACCCATGCCGCGCGTTCGGCAACCGATTGCGTATCTGCCGTCCACACATGCATGCCACCAAACACCCCAATATTGCCGACAATGGCTTTGATAGACGGGATCCACGCATAGGGGCGGTGTGCGAGCACGCCTTGGGTGCCACGAATTTCAATGGTTTGGCCTTCTAGCATCAAGCGGTTGCCAACCAAGGCGCGAGGCGCTACGGGTTTGCGCGGTGCATTTGCGCCCATCTTGGGGCCCCAAAATGCAACTTTTCCTGACATTTTGGCCGCTAGCTTGTCCAAAACCGCAGGAGTAGTCACCACATCGGCTTGAGGGAAAATCTCTTTCAGGGCTTCCACGCCAAAATAGTAATCAGGGTCGGCTTGGCTCACATAAATCGTGGTGAGCTGTTTGCCACTGTCCAGCACATTGGCGGCAATACGCAATGCGTCGGCGCGGGTAAAACCTGCGTCAATGACCATGGCTTCTTTTTCGCCATAGACCAGTGTCGAGTTGACGTTGAAACTGCTGCTGTCGGCATTGTAAATTTTGACGGTGAGTGGCTGCGCGGCTTGTGCTGCAAAGGTAACGGCCAATGAGGCGGCGATAACGGTAGTGCGGATCATAAAATACTCCTGTGAAACAATAAAATGAGGTTCAAAAATAACGCTGAGGAGATGTATTCACTGCACCACCTGTTGCGTTGATTTGAATCATAGTTTCAATAAACGATCAGATAAACCCTATAATTTGCACTTATATATTTCATATTTAGATCAAATAGTGGGTTAATCATGGACAGACTGGCGGCAATGCAGGTGTTTGTAGAGGTGGCAAGCAGTGGCAGCTTTAGCGCAACAGCCGATAAGCTGGAGATGTCGCGCGCAATGGTTACGCGCTATGTCAACACACTGGAGCAATGGTTGGGCGCGCGTCTTTTGCAGCGCACTACGCGCAGCGTTACGCTGACCGATGCGGGAGAGGGCTGTTTGCGGCGCAGCCAGCAAATGCTGGCGTTGATGGAAAATGTCGAGGAAGAAACCAGTAGCCAAGCGGGCGCTTCAGGCGGTTTACGCGGGCAATTGCGTATCACTTGCAGTGTTTCACTTGCTTATGCGCAAATAGCGGCAGCTGTGGTGGATTTTTTAAAACTGTACCCGCAACTCAAAATCGACCTGAATGCCAGCGAGGGAGCGCTCAACTTGGTGGAGGCACGCATTGACTTGGCCATTCGCATCAGCGCAGAGCCCGACCCCATGCTCATTGGCCGCACATTGGCGCCCTGTGCCTCTGTATTGATCGCCTCGCCCGCTTACCTTGCCGCGCATGGCGATGCGAAAACCCCGGCAGACTTAAGCCAGCACCGCTGCCTGAGCTATGCAAATTTTGGTAAAAGCATCTGGACGTTGCAGCGCGGCGATGAAGTGCAGCGCATCAGCGTAACCAGCCATTGCAGTGCCAATGAGGCCACCGCTTTGCTGCAAGCGGCTTTGGCTGGCGGAGGGCTGGCCTTGCAGCCCACTTACTTGGCCAACCCCCATTTGGCAGATGGCACGTTGATACAGGTGTTGCCCGATTGGAAACTGCCAGATATGGCGATTTACGCCTTGTACCCGTCGCGCAAGCATTTGTCGCCTGCTGTGCGTGCACTGCTTGATTTTTTAGTGGCACGGTATAAAACAGTGCCATGGGAAAAGAGCGAATTGAAGCAAAACACAACGCGCAAGGGCGTTTTGCAATGATGGCGACTGTTTAATCTGCCGTAATCCCAGCTGTCTTAATCGTCTTAGCCCAAAATTCAGTCTCTTTAGCCACCAGCGCACCGAGCGCCTCGGGTGGCAGGTAGCGCAACTCAATGCCTGCGCTGTCGGCGCGGGTTTTGGTCTCTGGCAGCGCCAGTGCCTCTTTGATTTGGGCGCTCAAGGTGGCCACAGTAGCCGCTGGCGTGCCTGCGGGGGCGAAAATGCCCACCCATGCTTCTAGTTCAAAGCCTTTGAGGCCTGACTCGCTGGCAGTGGGCACATTGGGCAGGCTGGGGTGGCGGGTTTTGGCAGTTACGGCCAAGCCTTTGAGCTTGCCCGCTTGCACATGGCCCATCACCGAGGGCGGTGTGGTGACAAACACCTGCACTTGGCCTGAGAGCACATCGGCAATGGCTGCGCCCGATCCACGGTAGGGGATGTGCACCATGCTGGTTTTGGTTTGCATTTTGAACATTTCGGTGCCAATGTGGGACAGCGAACCGCTGCCCTGCGAGGCGTAGCTGAGTTTGCCGGGGTTGGCCTTGAGGTAGCTGATGAATTCGCCCAAGTTATTGGCGGGCACACTGGGGTGAAGTGCTATCACGTTAGTAGCTACTGTAATAAGCGCTACGGGTGTAAAGTCCTTTTGTGCCCAAGGTAATTTGGGGTTTAAATTGGGGTTGCCCACGTGGTAGGCCGAGTACGAGTTGAGCAGGGTGTAGCCGTCTGCCGGGGCGCGGGCGACAAATTGGTAGGCTATGTTGCCGCTGGCACCGCCTTTGTTGTCCACCACCACGCTTTGCTTGCTGACTTTGGCCAGCGCGTCCGACAAAATGCGGGCCGATCCGTCGACCAAACCGCCCGGCGGGTTGGGCACAATCAAGTTGATGGGTTTGCTGGGGTAGGCTTGGGCCCACGCCATGCCGCTTACCAATGCCGTGGTGGCAAGGAGGGTGGCGCGAATAGAGGATTTGCTAAAAGCGGATGATTTTGTCATGGTGTGGAAAGGAATTGAAAGGGTGTGATCGACAAGAATACCTGTTTAGATGGGGCGCAGTGCAATAGGGCTAAATAGCGGGACTGAAAACTGAGTTGGTTTAGTAGCGGCCTGACAGCAGCGCCCCCGCATTGGGCGCACGTCGCTCCAGCCCCAAGCTTTTGAGCAGCGCGTAGGTGGTGCACACCGCGCCCGACACCACGGGCAGGCCACTGGCCTGCTCTATCATGTCAATCGATGCAAGCGAGGGCATTTGCACACAGGCAGATGCCACGATGGCATCTGCGCCTTGGGTGTTGAGCTGTTTGACCAGCTGCGCGGGTGCTTTTGGGTCGCGTGCGCCAACGGCCAAATTGTCGGCAATTTCTAAGGACACGCTATCAATCACTTCAATGCCTTCGGCCTCTATGTAGCCAATTACCAGCTGGGTAAGCGGCTTCATATAGGGGGCGATGATGGCGATGCGCTTTGCGCCCATAGCCTGCAAGCCCTCCACCAACGCGCCCGCGCTGGTGACCACAGGGGCGGGCGCGCCGTTGGCCACCGTCACGGCATGCAAGCGTTTTTGCGATTCGCGGTGGTAGCCCTTGCCCATGCTCATGATGGCCACCAAGCAGGCATAGCCCATCGCGTCCATACGGGCATCGGAGAGCTCCAGTGCGCAGCGGTCAGAGTCTTTGTCCATGGCGGCCAGCTCGTCTTTGGTCACTGATTTCATGCGCATGCGGCTGGAATGGAAGCTAAAGCGCTCAGGCAGCACCAGCGCGCGCGCGCGCAGCATGGCCGGAATCTCGGTTTCCATGGTGGTGTTGGAGCTGGGCACAATCAGGCCGAGGCGGTAGTTTTTTGAAATGTCCATGGTATTGATCGGCTGTGAGGAAGTTTGCATTTTCTACGGGTCTATTTATACATACCAATACAATTTAGATATACATTGATATGGATATCGTATAAATAAAGGGTTTGCCATGGAGCTACGCCAATTGCGCTACTTTTGTATGCTGGCTGCTGAATTGAGTTTTACGCAGGCGGCAGCCAAATTGCATGTGTCTCAACCGCCCTTGAGTTTTCAAATCGCCCAGCTAGAAAAAGAGTTGGGCGTGCGCCTTTTTGAGCGCACCAGCCGCAGCGTGCAGCTCAACGACGCTGGACGCGCGTTTTTGCCCCACGCGCAGGCGGTTTTGGCGCAGCTTGAGCAGGGGCGCGAGCATGTGCAGCGCGTGGCCGCAGGACTAGAGGGGCGGGTGGTGGTGGGTTTGGCAGGATCGCATTTTTTGGGTCCTTTCCCCCAATTTATTGCGCAATTTCGCGCAACTTCGCCCCATGTGGAGCTGGTGTTACAAGAGATGCAGCCTTCGCAACAGTTGCAAACCCTGCGCGCAGGACGTTTAGACCTTTGCATTGGTCGCACCCCGGTAGACGATGGCCAGCTTAGCAGCGCCTTGCTGTGGCATGACCCTGTGATGGTGGCGATGCCAGCCACACACCGCTTAGCGGGAAGTGCCAGTTTGTTGCTGTCCGAACTTCGGCACGAGGAGTTTATTTTTTTAAAACTGGAGTCTTCGCAGTTTGCCCAGCGCTTGCTTGATGCGTGCGTGCAATCTGGTTTTGCGCCCCGCATCACCCAATCGGTGGTTGAAGTGCCCGCCGCGCTCAATCTGGTGGCTGCTGGGCTTGGCGTGGCGCTCGTTCCGGCTTCATTGGCTTGCCTGCGCACGCAAGCGGTGCATATGTGCCCCGTGCGGCCCGCGCGCGACGAGCCGCTTGTTGATGGGGATGTGCACATGGTCTGGCGCAGCGCAGAGGGCAACCGTGCAGTGGCGCAGTTTCGGCTGTTGCTACAAACCTGGGCTATTGGGCAGCTTGGCCAAAGGCCTGCGCCAAAAACGCCACAAACACCTTGACTCGGGCACTGGTGCCCAGGTGTTGGGGGTAGACGGCATATATGTCGGCGTTGGGTGTTTGGTAGTCGGCCAGCACCTGCACCAGACGGCCACTTTGCAGGTAGCGCTGCACGTCCCACTGCGCCCGCAGCAAAATGCCGTGGCCGTCGAGCGCCCAGCGCACTGCAATTTCGCCGTCATTGGTGCTCAGGTTGCCCCGCGTTTTGATGGCGACCGCTGTTTTTTCACCCGCCAGATGGTGGTGCAAGCGCCACAGGCCGTAGGCTTCGTCGCCCTGCCGGATGCCGATGCAGGTATGCGCCATCAAGTCACGGGGGGATTGGGGCGCACCGTTCGCGGCAATATACGCAGGCGAAGCCACTAGCAAACGCTGGTTGTGCGCCAAGTGCTTGGCGATGATGCGGGAGTCTGGTGGCGCACCAAAGCGCACGCACACGTCGTATGAGCCGTCGTTGTACGAGGGCGGGTTCACCGACAGCTGCAACTGAATCTCTACCAACTTGTGCAGCTTGGAGAATTCAGATATCAGCGGCGCAATATGGCTGCGGCCAAAGCCCAGCGTGGCGTTCACTCGCAGCAGCCCGCGTGGGCTGGCATCCGCGCCGCTGAGCAATTGCTCTAGGTCGTGCACATCGGCCAAAATTTTGCGAGCGTGGCTTAAATACAGCTCTCCCTCAGGAGTCAGCGCCATGCGCCGCGTGGTGCGCGCCACCAAATGCACGCCCAAGCGCCGCTCCATGGCGGCGAGCCGCTTGCTCACTGCAGCCGTGCTCAGGCTGAGTTCGCGGCCTGCTGCGCTAAGGCTCACTGCTGCCGCTAAGCTGCAAAAGAACTGCAAATCGTCCGGGTGTGAGGCGTTCATTGTTAACTAAAAGTTAAATATGGTTTGATTTTATCGTTGAACTTCAGCTGGTGTTGCGCATAAAGTCAGCATTCACTCAATACACATACCCGCTATGAAAACTTACAAAATAGCCACCATACCTGGCGACGGCATCGGCAAAGAAGTGGTCCCTGCTGGGCAAACTGTATTAGCCGCATTGGCGCACGGCATGGGCAGTTTCAGTTTTGACTTCAGCAACTTCGGCTGGGGCGGCGATTGGTACAGGGCCCATGGCGAAATGATGCCCAAGGACGGCTTAGACGCACTGCGCAGCATGGACGCGATCTTGTTCGGCTCTGCGGGTGACCCGCATATTCCCGACCACATCACGCTGTGGGGCTTGCGGCTCAAGATTTGCCAAGGCTTTGACCAATATGCCAATGTGCGCCCCACCCGGATTTTGCCCGGTATTGATGCGCCGCTCAAGCGCTGTGGGCCCAAGGATTTGGACTGGGTCATCGTGCGTGAAAATTCCGAAGGCGAATACGCAGGCGTAGGAGGGCGTGTGCACCAAGGCCACCCGATTGAAGCGGCCACGGATGTGAGCATGATGACCCGCGCAGGTGTGGAGCGCATCATGCGCTATGCTTTTAAGTTGGCGCAAAGCCGCCCGCGCAAGCTACTTACCGTGGTCACCAAGAGCAACGCCCAGCGCCACGCCATGGTGATGTGGGACGAAATTGCCGTGCAAATCGCCGCCGAATTCCCCGATGTGCGCCGGGACAAAGAGCTGGTCGACGCCTGCACCGCCCGCATGGTCAACCGCCCCGCCAGCCTAGACACCGTGGTGGCCACTAATTTGCATGCCGATATTTTGAGTGATCTAGCGGCCGCCTTGGCAGGTAGCTTGGGCATTGCGCCCACGGGCAACATTGACCCCGAGCGCCGCTACCCCAGCATGTTTGAGCCCATCCACGGTTCGGCCTTTGACATCATGGGCAAAGGGCTGGCCAATCCTGTGGGCACTTTTTGGAGCTGCGTGATGCTGCTAGAGCATATTGGCGAAGCAGCCGCAGCGGCTAAACTGATGGCAGCCATTGAGGCGGTGACGGCTGATGCCGCACTGCACACGCGCGATTTAGGCGGCACTGCCAGCACCGAGCAAGTCACCGCTGCGGTGTGCGCACGGCTCAATTGATTCGATTGGTTCTGTTAACTGTAATGACTTGGAGACAACAATGGCAATGGATCACACTCAAAAACTGTTTTTAGCAATTGGCTTGACACTGCTTACGCCGCTGGCTTTGGCGCAGGCCAATTCGGCAGGCGCAGCGCAGATCTGCCCAGAGAAAAATGTGCAGTATTTTCAAGCCTTCCCGCCCGGCGGCGAGTCTGATTTATCGGCACGCCACCAACAGATGGTGCTTAAGAAAAAATGCGCCACCATTGACACCGTGGTGCAATACAAAGCTGGCGCGGGCGGTGCGCTGATGTGGGGGCAAATGAACCAATTGCCCGGCGACGGCCTGACCGTGGTGGGAGTGAATTTGCCTCACATCGTATTTCAGCCCTTAGAAGGCCAAGTGCAGTACAAAACTAGCGATGTTACGCCCGTGTTTTGGTTCCATTTCACGCCAGACGCGCTGGTGGTGCCAGAGCAAAGCCCTATTAAAAACTTTGCAGACTTTTTGGCCGCTGCCAAGGCCAAGCCTGGCGCTTTGAATTTGGGCGGCTCAGGGCTCAATTCGGCCAACCACGGGGCGCACGAGCGGCTCAATGCTGCATTCAATGTAAAAAGCAATTACATCCCATTCAAGGGCACGGGTGACATGACCAATGCCGTGCTGGGTGCGCAAGTAGACGGTGCCATGACCTATACCGCTTTTGCCATCAACAACAAAACCCGTGTGCGAGCCTTGGCCGTAGCCATGGAAAAGCGCCATCCGCTGATGCCTGACGTGCCCACCTTCAAAGAGCTGGGCGTGAACTGGGTAGATGGTGCTTACCGCGGCATTGGTGTGTCCAAATCCACGCCCCCAGAAGCCCGCAAACGTCTGTCTGACCTGTGGGCCACGCTCAATAACGACCCAGAAATGAAAGCCTTGGCCGACAAAAGCGGCTTTGAGCTGGTCAACGTAGGCGTAGCGCAAATGGATGCGTTCATGCAAGAGAAAACCAAGGAATACACCACAGCAGCGCAGCGGCTGGGTTTGGGTAAGAAATAAGCCCTGCAAAATCAAATATCTCTTTACTCTAGCTTACAGCTTGACTTTATATTTGTAGTAGCTACAATAATTCATGCAAATTGTATTTGACGCGGAGAAAGACAAACTCAATTTAGCTAAGCACGGTTTGGCTCTTTCTTTTGCGGAACAGTTGGTGTGGCTCGAGGCCTACGTCTGGATTGACACACGATTTGCATATGACGAATTGCGAATGATAGGCTTAGTGCCCCACGGTAATTCTCTGTATTACGTGGCCTTTGCCGATCGAGAGGATGACCGTCGCGTGATCAGTTTGCGTCCAGCAGAAAAACGAGAGGTGAAAAAATATGTCGACAATATCCAATAAACGAGTGATCTTGATGCCCACAAGGCGAGAAAATGCCAAGATCGTAGCGGCAGCTAAAGCAGACCCAGATGCCCAACCCATGACCAGCGCGCAACTCAACGCCATAGTGCCTTTAGTTACAGCAAGAGGGCGGCCAAAATCAGACAACAAAAAATTACTGCTCTCAGTGCGTTACAGCGCCGAAGTGGTAGAGTTTTTTCGCGCCACCGGCGAGGGATGGCAAGCGCGAATGGATGGCGTGCTGCGGCAATATGTAAAGCAGCATTCGCTGGGTTGAGCCATGACCCGTAACCGCAAATTTACGATCTGCATATTGGTTGTTGTTTATCTGATGCCACTTGCTCTTTATGCGATTACTTTTGGCACAACGCTAACCTCCGAGCATCAGCGATGGGCGGAATTTGGCTCAGCGATGTCTGGGATTTATGCGCCGATAGTAGCGTTGACGACGTTGTCTGTGGTGTTGGTTCAAGTTAGCTTGCAGAAAGAAATTAATGATCACCAGTACTCACAAGCGCATCTTTCGCAAGCCAGATCAGATATTGAGTTTTATGCGTTGCAGCTTGTCGAAAAATTAGAGTTTATTGGACTTCCTGGTCAAACTTACCGCTCGATTCTGCATCGCAACTTTCAACCAACGCATATTGCGGAACTAGATTCAGAAGCTTTACGCACTCTTGCCCAAAATATTGATTTTCAATTGCCAAGCGTTATCGGAATGTGGTCTTGCGTGTATCCTGTATTTGCGGGTCTCTCCGCAAATGACACACCGATATTTCGTTCAGCCTTTGGTTCAACACAACAAAAACTGATTGCACTCCTTAGCTTTGAAACATGCGTTACCTTAGATAATTTCTATAGGGTAAGAACAAAAGGGCAGCTCGACGTAATATATAAGTTCAGCCCGCTATTGAGTGT
Organism: Polaromonas sp.; assembly: GCA_031428975.1. GTDB lineage: Bacteria > Pseudomonadota > Gammaproteobacteria > Burkholderiales > Burkholderiaceae_C > JAAFIP01. The sequence continues at coordinate 11,821 of JANOYR010000162.1, forward strand.
TTAGGTTTGATGCAAAGCTGTTCTAATTTCTATGGTCTCTGACAAGGTCAATGTGTACAAAAACTCATGCCACACCAAACAACACCGCACAATGACAAGCAGTCAGATCGCCACACAAAATCCGCGCCAATTTCTTGAGCGCCTTTACCGTGCCGCCGTTGACCGCGCCTTGCCGCTGCACAACACGGCTGCGTATTTACCAGCGCCACCGAAGGGAAGGACGGTTGTTTTAGGAGCGGGCAAAGCCGGCGGGGCGATGGCGCAGGCGCTCGAGGCGTATTGGCCTTTCGACGCGCCGCTAGAGGGCTTGGTGGTGACGCGCTACCACCATATTCCGCCTCGTCCAGCGGGTTTGCGC
>JANOYR010000163.1:0-1849 GCA_031428975.1 Polaromonas sp.
AGTCGCAGCTGTGATGGCTGGCCAAGGCAACTACGGCTACAACGCAGCCAACGAAACCTACGGCGACATGATCGAAATGGGCATCTTGGACCCCACCAAAGTAACCCGCACCGCACTGCAAAACGCAGCATCAGTCGCATCATTGATGCTGACCACCGAGTGCATGGTAGCCGAGGCTCCAAAAGCTGAAGCCGCTGGCGGCGGTATGGGCGGCGGCGACATGGGTGGTATGGGCGGGATGGGTGGTATGGGGATGTAATCCTCGACTAGCTCTTCAGGCAAGTCATTTTTGATTGCCTGAACGCACCAACTACAAACCCCTGCAAGGCTTGCGCTTTGCAGGGGTTTTTTATTTTTCAACCAAACCAGCTACGGCGCTAGTTTGTAGCCTGCGCATCAACTGGTGCGTAGGCAACCCGGCCGCTTGCATGTTTGCGCTTGGCCTGCTTACGCAGAAATGCCATATACGCAGCCAAAGTTTGGTGCTTCTTGGCATTAGCCTCTTTGGCTTGCCAAACTTCTTGCATCACAGCGTCAGTATGTTTCATTTCAGGCTTTCCAAAATCTCTTCAGGGGTAGCAATCACCGGTACAAATGCATCAGCCTCGGCCAAAGCCAGCTCAATATTACGACGCGCCACCGCGCCTACAATGTGCCGAAAGTTCCAGCTGGCAATAAATCGTATCTCATGCAGGGCAGCAATAGCAATGTGCACCGCATCGGTAAACGCTTTGGCAGGCACCGCTTTTTTACGCAGCAAATGCGTTGCCAGCGCCTGCGCACCTGGGTGCAGGTCTAATAGCGCCAGCGCATTGCAATACACCAGCCGATTGCGCACGGCCTCATCATCACCAATTTGTACCTCTGCCAACAGCGCGTCAGACACCAACAGCTCGAACTACCCCCGTTTCTGCCACAACTGGTACGAAAAATGCTGCCGTGTCGCATTAATCACATCAGCACCTGGCCGTGCTGCCAAGTAGCTAATGACCGAGGTTTCTACGTAAATGCGTGGCTTCATGTGGTGATTTTACGCTGCGGCTGCGTAGGCGGCTGTCTGGGCGATATGGGCTGTAGTTTTTACTTCGTGCACTGATCAACACGGTCAACATGTGGCTAGCTGGTCGCGCGCACCACGTCTTGACTTGACTTGACCATTCTGGTTTTTCGTCGCCAATCTTTTGAAGATTCGGTTATGCTTTACATGAAGAACTGTATTGATAGCACCACACCCTCTATGCCCATGCCCACTCAAACCGAAATATCCGAATTCCTACTAGCCGCTTTCCCGCAAAGCAAATGCACGGTGGAAGAGGTGGGGCACATGTCGGCAATGGTGCGCCACGCCGTAGGGGTGGCTGAGCTGCGGCCGGGGGGCACGGTGTCTGGCCCGGTGCTGATGGCCACGGCGGATGTGGCGCTGTATGTGGCGATTTTGGCGCAAATTGGGATTGTGCCGCTTACGGTGACGACCAGTTTGAACATCAACTTTTTGCGCAAACCCACGTCCGACCGCGACATCATTGGGCGCTGCACATTATTGAAGCTGGGCAAAACCTTGGCGGTGGGCGAGGTGGCGCTGTATTCTGAAGGCAATCCTGACATGGTGGCGCACGCCACGGGCACTTACGCGATACCACCGCGCAAGTGAGCGCACACTGTGGCTTTTCAGCGCGCGCACAAAATAGTCGTTTTGCCCGCCATGCTGCGGTAACCGCCGCGACACGGCATGGGCATAAGGGTCGCAATAATCCGGCATCTTTATTTTTGATGCAAGGCAATGTCCATGACCAACCGCGTTCTCGCCCACACCGGCGCTAAATTTCCTATCGTGCAAGCCCCCATGGGC
>JANOYR010000164.1:0-4603 GCA_031428975.1 Polaromonas sp.
ATCGGTCGGACGGCCAAGCCATTTCGCTGCGGCTGGCTCTTCACTTGTTCAGGAAAATACCGAAAACCGTTCTCTGCGCCCGGCAGTTCTCCCCCAAATTTCTCCCTTAAACTAACCCAACCCTATCCACAAGGAAATCAACCATGACCACCCCCTACGACACCCTCAAAGCCCTTGGCATCACCCTCCCCCCCGTAGCCACCCCAGCCGCCGCCTACGTGCCCTATGTGCAAACGGGCAACTTGGTCTTCGTCTCGGGCAACATCGCCCGCAAAGACGGCGGCGCATGGGTGGGCCAGTTGGGCAAAAACATCAACACCGCCGAAGGCCAACTCGCCGCCCGCGCCTGCGCCATCAGCCTAATAGCCGCACTAGACCATGCCACCGGCGGTAACTTGAATAAAGTCAAACGCATCCTCAAAGTCATGAGCTTGGTCAACTCCACGCCCGATTTCACCGAGCAACATTTGGTCACCAACGGCTGCTCCGAGCTCTTGGCCCAAGTCTTTGGCGAGCGCGGTGCACACGCCCGCAGCGCCTTTGGTGTGGCGCAGATTCCTATGGGCGCTTGTGTGGAGATTGAGCTGATTGCTGAATTGGAATAAGTGACTTGCTATATACTCGCGCCATATACAAGTTATAAGGCGCAGTATGACAGCTACCACCCTTTTCATCAACAACCGCACCCAAGCTGTGCGCATGCCTGCCGAGCTGCGCATGCCCAGCGACATCAAGCGCGTGAACGTGCGGGCGCTGGGGGCTGACCGCATCATCTCGCCACTGAACCAATGCTGGGACAGCTTTTTTCTACACACCCCCGCTGTCAGCGATGACTTCATGGCCGAGCGCGCCAACCAAACGCAGCCCGAGCGCGAGGCTTTTTGATGCTGCGGTATTTACTAGACACCAACATCGTTATTTATGTCATCAAGCGCCGCCCGCCCGAGGCCATGGCGCAATTTAACCTGCAAGCGGGCCGTATGGCCATATCTACCATCACTCTGGCCGAGTTGGTACATGGCGCAGAAAAAAGCGCCCACCCAGCCGCCAATTTGGCCGTGGTGGAAGACTTTTGCAGCCGCCTAGAAGTGCTGCCCTACGACGCTAAAGCCGCCCACCACTACGGCGCGATCCGCAGCCATTTAGAGCGTCTGGGCCAAACTATCGGAGTGAATGACCTGCACATAGCAGCCCACGCCCGCAGCGCAGGCCTCGCGGTGGTCACCAATAATATGCGTGAATTTGAGCGCGTGCCAGCGCTAGAGCTGGAAAACTGGGTGATGGGCTTGCATTGATATAATGGCATGCATTTCCAACTTTCCAACTTTTTGGAGTAGTACATGGCCAACCTAATCCGCGTCAAAGACAAATTCCAAATCACGATTCCAGTTGCACTGCGTGCAGCGGTCTCTGTCGAATTGGGCGATTATTTAGAAGCCACGCCTTTTGAGGACGGCATATTGTTTCGTCCACTGCGCCCAGCCAATGCCGCGCCGGCCAAACAGGGAATCATGGCTTTTTTGCAAGAAACCCACGCTAGTACCCGCACGCGCGAAGCCATCGACGAGGCGGTTGCGGCGGACCGCGCAGCATGGGCTTGATTGTTACGCAAGGCGTATATGCACTCAATAGTTGCGCAAGGCGCAACGGTCTACTTCGACACCAATCCACTGATCTACTTAACAGAAGGCAACTCCGCTTTCAAAGCGCGGATTGGCCAACTGCTGGCCCAGCTTGAGGCGGCCAGTGCACACTACATCACCAGTGAATTGGCGCTCACCGAAGTTTTGGTGCACCCTCTGCGGCATAAAAATACACCACTGGTAGAGGCCTACGAGCGCCTGTTTGACAGCTTGGTCAAGCCCCTGCCCATAAGCCGCCAAGTGTTGATACTGGCTGCGCAATTGCGCGCAGACCGCCCCAGCTTAAAAACGCCAGATGCCATCCACATCGCCACCGCCACACTGGCCAAAGCCGATGCTTTTGTATCAGGCGACGCAGGCATAGGCCCGCTGCCAGCGCTGATGCAGCGCTTTACCCTTTAGCACGAGAACAACCAGCTATGCGTACAGCAAAGAACGCCCTGCACATCAAAGTAAGTGAAACACTCGCGCAAACAGGCTCTCGCGCTGCCTACGCCATGCGTGCCGCACAATCTGGCACAAAAATAGCGCCGTATTTTGGCGTGAGCTTTGCCAATATTGGCCAAATGCTAGGCAGCTACAGCGCGACTACAAAAACGTGCATGTTCCTTGGACGGATATTGTGGTGGATATGAAACTGCCGGATCAGTTGGCGGCTTGATTCAAAAAACTAGCAAAACCATCGCACGTCTTCACCACAGACCAGATTGACGTGGCAGCGACAGCAATGATTTGAAGTCTGACTGCTCGCGCTGCGCACGCTCATAAAACTTGCTAAAAGAACCACAAAAACTACTTGGTTGGGCCAGCAGTTTGGGCACTGGGCGCAGCGTGGCGATACTGGCTAAGGCTTGGCGGTAGCCATCCATCAGCGTGGCGGTTGCATGCACTTGCGCCTTATCCGGCCAATCGGGCAGCGCAGTGAGCGCGGCAAGGTTTGCAGCTTTACCCACCCACACCACATCACACACCTGCGCCATGCGGTGCAGCACAAACTCCCAGCGGCGCATGCTCCAAGGCATGCGCGTGTGCGCATCGGTCAAAATCAGACCTATGCGGAGCGTGGCAACTCCGCCAGCGCCACTGTTAGCCACACCGCGCTCGCTCAGTGCCCAAGGCGTGACCCATTCAATGCGCGATTGGGCAGGCAATTGGCATAATTTATTTGCTATTATTTTAATAGCTATATTTGCAGGCTGAATATGCGCTAATGGCTCAAAATGCTTAAAGAATTCAGCACCGAATTGGCTTTGCAGCGCAGGCGCGTCGCAGGCGCTGTGTGCGCCGGGCTCGGCCCCCACATCGCCCTGCTTGCGCGCCATCTGGTCTAGTTGCTCGTAATCTGTATCCACCACCGTTTTGGGGCTGGCCCATTCTTTCCATGCGGATTGCGGCGCAAATTTAGCCACATTGGAGGCGTTGAACACATACGGCTTAGACGAAAAAGTGCCTGCCACCCATTGCCACGACAAATGGTTGCTGGCCAAATCGCCGTCGAGCAAATGCGCATACAGCCAATCGGCCCCAGCACGCCAGTGCACTTTACGCAGGTGCACGCAGTAGCTGGCCAGCCAGATGCGGGCATGGTTGTGCAGGTAGCCCGTGGCATAGAGCTGGCGCACCGCAGTGTCAATGCAGGGCACCCCCGTGCGGCCTTCTCGAATATCTGCGGGCAATTGCACTGCATACGCCCCACGCCAAAGATTGGCAGGGCGCATATCTTGCAAAATATCGTCTGGCTGCGCCCCATGCGCCCACACATGCTGAAAAAACTCACGCCAAGCAAACTCAAACAGCAGCTTGTCCGCATACCCCAAGCGGTGCTGGTGCGACACCACCGCGGCCACCTCAGGCAAGCTGATGATGCCATGCGTGAGGTAAGGCGACAGCCCCGTCACCGCGCCATCCAGTGCATTGCGCGTGCGGGCATAGTGGCTGGGCGATATGTCGGCCACGCGCTGCAAAGCCGCTTGAAAAGTGGGCTCAAATGCGTACAGCTGGGGCGGTATGCCAGCGGCTTGGAGATTGAAACTGGACCTGTATCCAGAGTTCAGGCCAGCGTTATGGCCAGTGTTAGGGCTGGAGTAGGGGCTGAAGTGCATGTGCGTTGTCATAAGCGCTGATTAATAATCGAATAAGAATGCTGATTTTCAATGACAAAATCGTATTACAATTTTATCTACGAATTTCACCATAAAAATACCATGCACGCCACCACCCTTTCATTTCGAGCTGGCAACGATTTGGCCGAACAAATACGGTCACTCGCCAGTATCGTCGGGCTCAAAAGCTCCGATTACATACGCCAAGCTGTTTGCGAAAAAAACGAGCAAGTGATGGCGCAACGCATCGCCGCACTGTCCAATGAGCTGGCTGCCGAACACCTCGCATTTAACGAGTCATTAGACGCGTCACTGGCAGACGGCCTTGATTAAAGTATTGCGCGGGCAAATTTGGGAAGTCAACCTAGAACCACAAACCCACAAAGAAGAACCTGGCAAACGCAATCGCCCCGCCTTGGTGATCCAGACAGACCTGTTAAACACCCATGGCCACCCCACCACCATTGTGCTGATGGGCACTACCAATGTCAGACGTGACAAGGACTACTTTCCGCTGCGCGTAGCATTGGTCAACCAAGCAGGCCTAGCGCAAGAAACCGATCTGCTCATTGACCAAATTCGCGCCATCTCCAACAAACGGTTCATGGGAGCGCAACCACTAGCAACGCTCAGTGTTAACCACCTCAAACGCATTGAAGATGCGCTGAGGACACTCATCGGTCGGTGAGGGGGTTTTTGCTGAATTTGGCGCTAAAACCATCACTCCACCCGCTCCACCCCATTAGGCTTAAACCCAAAATCAGCCGCCTTACCCTTACGCGCCCGCAAAGCGCGGGCATTGTTCAAGCTGCGGATTTCTAGCGTTTCTTCGCGCTCTTTGCCGCCTCGGCCTATGCC
>JANOYR010000165.1:0-10564 GCA_031428975.1 Polaromonas sp.
ATTTCAGAACCAAAGACTATTTTGTCACCGTCATCGGCGATATACAACGGCTTCACGCCAATGCGGTCGCGAATCAGCGTGAGCGAGTCGTCGCGTTTGTCGTCGATGGCAATCGCAAACATGCCGTTGAGTTGGCTGACAAAGGCCATTCCATGGCGCTCATACAGGCGCAGGATAACTTCGGTGTCGGACTCGGTTTTGAGCTGCACACCTTGTTTGCGTAACTCAGCGGCAAGCTCAATGTAGTTAAAAATCTCACCATTTTGCACCACAACAATTTGGCCATCGTCAGAAAACATGGGCTGGTGGCCGCCACCGATGTCGATGATTGACAGGCGACAATTGCCGACAGCGATAGCGCGTGCTTTCTCGTGGTGAATGCCTTGGTCGTCGGGCCCGCGGTGGACAATGCTGGTGGCGCAACGCTCTAGCACGGCATCATGGACTGCGCGACGCGTTCTACTGTAGTAACCAAAAATCCCACACATCAGTTAGACCCTTTCCCGCTCAAACGCCCAAGCGTGAGCCATGTGATTTTAAGGTCGAACCACAGCGATTGCTCCTGCACGTAGCGTAAATCCAGTGCCAAACGTGACGCTTGGGTGCCTTCGGAGCGTTGCACTGCTTGCGCCAAGCCAGTAATTCCGGGCCGCACGCTACAGCGCAGAGCCCAAGCTTCATCGGTGTACAAGTTACGTTGCGCTGCAACATCGGGACGCGGGCCAACCAGACTCATGTCACCCCAAAGCACATTGATTAACTGTGGAAGCTCGTCGATGCTGGTGCGACGGATGAAGCGGCCTGTACGGGTGATGCGTGGATCGCCAGTTGCGGTGAAATACGGACCAATTGCAGCAGCATTTTTGACCATGCTGCGGAATTTGAGCATGCCAAAAGGATGTCCATGCAAGCCGATGCGCTCATGTCTGAAAAAAACCGGCATGCCAGACTCGAAGGCTACAAACAATGCAATCACCGTGAGGACAGGCCATAAAAGCAACAACAAAAGAAGTGACAGCACTATATCGACCAAGCGCTTCATTTTTTTTGCCCTATTTGTTGTGCGATCGCATGAATTTGCGCCCTTGTTTTAAACCGATCCACTTGCACTTGCGCAGGATCGCGCAGCGCCAATGCCCGTTCTGCATCGCGCAGAGCAGCAATATCTTGCGCAAAACTGTGAGGCCACGCATCATGGTGGAATGTGCGCGAAAGAATTACCGCTTGGGATCCTAGCCTAATATGCTCTCCCAGGACGGTGGCACCATTGATCAAGCCTTGGTCTACCCGGGCAATACCGCCAAAACCAAAACGCAAGTTTTGTTTTTGTACGATTGCAGCCACGCTGTCGACCATGCCGGATGCCAGCGGCTCAAACATGAAATGCATGCCCAATGAAATATGCAAATCATTGAGCCCCATGAACACTTCTGACAGGCCTGGCGTGGCAATCCACTCGCCAATGCTGTGCAGCGCATCGGCGTTTTCAAGCAGTGCCACCACGGGAACGCGTCCTGCAACCAGTGCGCAAAATGCCGTCAAATCCGCCTTGCCGCGAAACATCGGGAGCATCAACATCTGAGCGCCGGCCGCAATGGCAGCATCGATTTCTGCACCGCTGCCATCATATACAGGATTGAGCCGCACCATCAGCTTTGCGCGCTTGAGCACGGCGGCTATGGGCCCAATGTCGGCCATTTGGTGTACAGATATGAAGGTGTTGCGTCCCGCTTGACGTTCTTGTTTGCCGTTGCGCTCTAGATCGACAAAAATACGCATGCCGTCCATGGTGTCGCATTGCGCGGCCAAAGCGGGGTCGTTGGTGATGAGTAAAAGCTCAAGCATGGCTGCAGCAGGTAGGCTAAGAATGCGTAGAAGTAGCGTTGCGCTGCAAGAGGCTACGCAGCGAACTATTTTGCCAAACGCACAATACTAGCAAAATAATAGCGAACAATGACCCTAGTATCGTGACATAAGCCAAATTATCTTTAAAAATAGGCATTAAAACACTTTTCCAAAGCAGCGCACCCAAGGCACACATCAAAAACGGCAAAGCAAGGTCTGCAAAACGCAGCGCCCGCATCCACTGTGCCCGCAAACTCCAAGCGCATACTGATGCTGCCAAACACAGTGCCAGCACTAAACGCCAGAGCATTCCCTGCCCTGTTTCTGTAGGAAAAACCAGCAAGCTGAGCACAGCCAGTGTGTAGGCCACTACCAGCACCATTAAACGTGACAGCGTGGCCGCTATCAGCCCTAAAACTGCCAACAGCGCTAGAGGTAGCAAGGCCCAAGCACCTATTTGCGTCCACTCCGCCACCCGCTGCACTTGCTCTGCGCCCATTTTTCCCCAGCCATAGAGTACCGCGGCCAATGGCTGCGCTGCGACCACCAAACCTAAGACGGCAGCGCAGGCCAGCACCCACGACAGTGACAATGCAATGCGCAGCCGTTCATCAAGCTCCAAGCCCTTGGCATAGGCCCGAGTCAAAGCCGGAAACGCCAGTGTGGCCACTAGTTGAATCGCTAGTAAATTCGGCAATTCCACCAGTTTCCAAGCATAATTAAACGTAGCCAAAGCGCCGGCGCCCTCATGTGATGCCAAGCTGCGCGCCACTAGCGGCAAAGCAGCAGGCAGGCCGACTGCCAATGCCGCTAGCAACCAAACTTTAGCAGGTGGCAACAATGCATCAGGGCTTACCGGCAATGCCTGCGCTACAACCAGTGTCTGCGCTACAACCAGTGTCTGTGCATTGGCGCGGCGAATACGCATCGCCAAAAAAACCAAGCGCAAAGCAAAAGCCAGTAGTAAGCCAGCAGCCAACCAAACCGCTACCGAAACACCTAAGTTGAGTGCCCATCCTGTCGTTAACATCGCCCCAACGACGACCCCTGTGTGCGCTACGTTCATGCCATACATGCCCACTGCATCGCCCTCATGCTGCAAGCGCGTGTACCACACTGCGGATAAAAATGCCATTGGAAGCGCTAGCGCCGCGCCGCGCATTGCTAGCAAAGCCAGAGCACTGTCGCCACCAGAAATAAGTGCAGGCAGCAACCATTGCGCCCAGCGCAGTGCATCTAGCCAGATCCAAGCGCACACCAATACACCCAAGCCCAAGAGCACCAAGGCCATCAAACGCTGGCCTTGCAGAATTTGCACATATTTTTGCCGCGCCCACCAAGGCAGCATTGCATACGACAAGGCACCAGACGCAAACACCGCGCTGGCGATATCGGGAAAAGTGAGCATGGTGACCACTGCGTCTGCCGTTGGTGACACGCCAAATACCGATGCCTGAACGGATTCGCGCAACAAGCCCAAAACGCGGCTAGCGATAAGGAGTGCAAATGAAATGAGACCAGCGCGTAAATACATAGCGGTGATTATGGCGGCGCAAAAGCGGCTAAGCGTCGCAAAAACCTTAAAATCAATGTTTTTACGCTGTGCTGAGTGCGCAGCGCCCTTCTTATCCCTCGCCTAGCTATGCACAACAATAATTCAGCCCATTCCGAAATGGCCGCCACCCAAGCCACCGCCCCTCACGACGAGAACCAGCTTTTGCTAGAACGGCGCACCAAACTTGCCGCTATTCGTGTTGCGCAAGCCGCTGGCGCTGGCCCAGCTTTCCCAAATGATTTCAAGCCAAGCGACAGCGCAGGCACGTTGCATGCCGCCTACGACAGTTTGGACATGCCAGGGTCGGACGCAGCCGCCACGCCAGCCAGCGTGGCAGGCCGCATGATGCTCAAACGCGTCATGGGCAAAGCCAGTTTTTGCAGTATACAAGACGGTTCGGCGGGTTTATTGGTCAACCGTATTCAAATTTATGTCACCAAAGAGATGATTGGTGACGAGGCCTATGAAACCTTCAAACATTGGGATTTGGGCGACATCATCAGCGCCGAGGGGCATTTGTTCAAAACCAAAACGGGGGAGTTGAGCATTAAAGCAACTCGTGTGCGCCTTTTGACCAAGAGCCTGCGTCCCATGCCCGACAAATTCCACGGCATTGCCGACCAAGAGGTGAAATACCGCCAACGCTATGTGGATTTGATGGTGGACGAGACCTCGCGTGAGCGCTTTCGTGCCCGCAGCAAGGCGGTCAGTGCCATTCGCAGCTTCATGCTGTCGCATGACTTTCTAGAGGTGGAAACACCTATGTTGCACCCGATTCCCGGGGGCGCGAATGCCAAACCGTTCAAAACCCACCACAACGCGCTTGACCAAGAGATGTTTTTGCGCATTGCACCCGAGCTGTATTTAAAGCGGCTGATTGTGGGCGGATTTGACCGCGTGTTTGAAATTAACCGCAGCTACCGCAACGAAGGCATCAGCGTGCGCCACAACCCTGAATTCACCATGATGGAGTTTTACGCGGCGTATTGGAACTACCAAGACTTGATGACCTACACTGAAGTTTTAATACGCGATGTGGCGATGAAAGCCGCAGGCACATTGCAGCTTAGCTACGGCGGCAAAGCGGTCGATTTGTCGCAGCCTTTTGAGCGCTTGTCGATCCGCGATGCCATCATCAGATACACCGAAGCGTCCCAAGTGTTGCCAGATGGCACAGGGCTGGCTGTGGACAGCAAAGTATGGCTGACCAATGCTTTGCGCAAGCTTGGCTTAAAAGAGGACAAAGACCGCCTGTCAACGCGCAGCCTACCATCGCTGCAAGTGTTGTACTTTGAAGAAACCGTAGAAGAAAAACTCTGGCAGCCCACCTTTATATGCGAGCACCCCACCGAAATTTCGCCTCTGGCGCGTGCCAACGACAACAATCCCGAAATTACTGAGCGCTTTGAACTCTACATCACAGGCCGTGAATTCGGCAACGGCTTTAGTGAGCTCAACGACGCACAAGAGCAAGCCGCACGCTTCCAATCCCAAGTCAATGCCAAAGACGCAGGCGACGACGAAGCCATGTTTTATGACCACGATTTCGTACGTGCGCTGGAATACGGCATGCCTCCAACAGGAGGCTGCGGCATCGGCATTGACCGGTTGATGATGCTCCTGACCGACAGTGCCAGTATTCGGGATGTGATTTTGTTTCCGGCTCTAAAGCATCAGGCATAAAGCCTGCAAACTCAAGGCAACAACGACATTGCCGCCATATACTGCGGCTGCACCATCAACTCGTCCCATGCTGTTGGCGGCGTTTGCGGCAAGAGCGCTAGGCGGCGTTGCTCGCTCGATTCATTGGGCTTGAACTGCTTTTTAAGTTGCGCTTTGGTCAGGCCGTCGAGCAACTCGTCCACCGCCTTGCCCAAATCGTCGCCGACACTTTGGTTGCACAGCAACACCATGTCGCAGCCAGCAGCCAGCGCGGTGACCGCAGCTTGGGTGTAGGTGACACGCTTGTCGTCGATTAAACGTGCGCCTTCCATGCTCAAGTCGTCGCTGAAAATCGCGCCTGTAAAGCCTTGCTTGGTGCGCAAAATATCGTTGAGCCATTTGCTAGAAAAACCTGCGGGGCGGCTGTCAACCTTGGGGTAAATCACGTGGGCTGGCATCACGCTGTCTAGCGCGGCTGACAGCCAACCATAGGGTGCAGCATCATCGGCCATGATGGCTTTGAGACTGCGTTTGTCCACAGGAATTTCAGTGTGCGAATCAGCACGTACAAAACCGTGACCAGGAAAGTGTTTGCCGCAATTTTTCATGCCCGCTTGCAAAAGGCCGTGCATCAAGGCTTTGGCCAGTGTAGCGGCCACGCGCGGGTCGCGTGCGAAGCTGCGGTCGCCGATGACACTGCTTGCGCCAAAATCTAAATCTAGCACGGGCGCAAAGCTCATGTCTACACCACAGGCGCGCAGCTCAGCGGCCAGCACGTAACCCGCTGCGGTGGCGGCATTGGCCGCGCACATAGCGCCCTCTCCCTCTGCGCCTTTGCCGTCTTTGAACCACATGTCGCCAAAGGCGCGCATGGGGGGAATATGGGTGAAACCATCGGTTTTAAAGCGTTGCACGCGCCCGCCTTCGTGGTCCACCAAGATCAGCAAGTCGCCGCGCACTGCCTTCATATCTGCGCATAGCTGCGTAAGCTGCTGGCGGTCTTGCCAATTGCGGGCAAACAATATCACACCGCCGGTAAGAGGGTGAACGAGGCGCTTGCGGTCGGTATCAGTGAGTGTGGTACCGGCAATGTCTAGGATGATGGGGCTATGTTTCATGGTTTAATTTTCATTGGTTATGTTCGGTATTCAACCACACAAAAACTCGCTGCGTAGTCGGTTTCGTCGGTGAGCGTGATGTGGGCTACTAACTGCTTGGCCTCAAACCATTCTAAGAGCGCACCGTGCAGCACGATGCTGGGCTTACCGCTGGCAGCCTTGCTTATCTCGCAGCTGCGCCACGTCATGGGCATGCGCATGCCCAAGCCTATGGCTTTGCTAAAGGCTTCTTTGGCACTAAAGCGCGTAGCCAAGTAGCGCAGGCCACGGATGGGCCAGCGTGCGCTTCTGGCTCGCCAGACGGCCAGCTCCGTATCACTCAAAATTTTGCTAGCAAAGCGCTCGCCATGGCGTGCAAGGCTCGCTTCGATGCGCCGTATGTCGCAAATATCCGTGCCTATGCCGTAAATCATTTATTTTTGAGCAGTACAAAGTTTCATCATGCGCGCTCAAATGCCGCATCAATGCAGCGCAAATACGCTTGCGTTGTGGCTGCATAGCCAATTTCTAGTGCATCGCCCACAAAAGCGTGGCCAATCGACACCTCGGCTACACTGGGTACTGCGACCAAGAATGCTGTCAAGTTTTCGCGGTTGAGGTCGTGTCCCGCATTGATGCCTAGCCCGGCAGCGCGTGCTGCCACACCAGTTTCTGTGAATTTTGCCAATACAGCGTCTTGTGAGGCTGTGCCCCAAGCCCTCGCCCATGACTCGGTATACAGCTCAACACGATCCGCTCCAGCAGCTTTAGCCGCAGCCATTTGCGCAGGCTCAGGATCCATGAACAAGCTTACACGCACGCCGAGCGCATGGCACTCGTCAATCAGCGGCTGCAAACCCTCCACATCCTGCGGAAACTGCCAGCCGTGGTCTGAGGTGGATTGCTGAACGCTGTCGGGCACAAAAGTGGCTTGGTGGCAGGGCAAGCCACGTGCGCGCAGTGTCCGGATGAAATCCATCATGTTGTGAAACGGATTGCCTTCGATGTTGTATTCCCGATCTGGCCATTGCTCCATCAGCTGGGCAAGCTCGTAGACATCGGCTGATCGAATATGCCGCGCATCAGGACGCGGGTGCACGGTGATACCAGCCGCACCCGATTGCAGGCAAATTTGTGCTGCACGGGTCACGCTAGGAATGCCCAAATGCCGTGTGTTGCGCAAGAGCGCCACCTTGTTCACATTCACCGAAAGTGCTGTTTTATGTGGATTTTGATTCACCGCTATCACCCAAAGCTTTCAATTTTATTTATGAAAATATGCACACTGTCACAGTACTGTGGTCACAGTATGCTATTAAATACATAGCTTTTACAGACCTTGAATATCCACCATCAACTGCCGTGTGCGCAGTGTTTGCGTACCGCAATGGTAGTGTAAGAGGCTACGCAATTGTAGTTTTAGAGCATTTTTTTCAGCATAGGCCAATTTCGAGCACACGGAGCGGGTTGCAGTAAAGGGCGCTGCATCGTCAAGCACTGTTTGCAAGGCCCTCCAGCTGCCCGCCAACAGGCCAGCAGGGTCTTGCGCACCACGCTCGCGCAGGCCAGACTCAGCCACAAGGCAATACTCCACACCATCGGACAACGCACTCAGAGTGTGGCTGCTGCTGTCTAGCGCAGGCAGAAGACCAATCTCACGCAGCAGCATCAATTCAAACGCCCTCAGCGCCGCAGGCAAATCAGGGTCGTTGAGCAATTGCACACACGCGGTATACGCATCAAACAACGTTTCATGCGGGTCGTCACGCGCTAAAAGGCGCATGAGCAGTTCATTGATGTAGTAGCCAGATAAAAGCGCATCGCCAGAGGGCATGGCCAACCCACCACTCCACTCTGCGCCCTTGAGCGTGCCCACCTCAGCATCGCCCGAATAACCGATATTGAGCGGCTGCAACGGCAAAAGCACGGGCCGAAAATTAGAGCTTGGCCGCTTAGCCCCCTTGGCTACCAAAGCAATGCGTCCGTAGTGCCGCGTAAACACCTCCAAAATCAGCGATGTTTCGCTCCAATCGTAACGGTGCAGCACAAAAGCGGGTTCATGCAGTACTCTTTTCATAGTGGACTAACCAGTTTGGGCACATGTACTTTTCACTCATACCCAAAAGACTTAACACGCGCCTCGTTGTCTGCCCAGCCACTGCGTACCTTCACCCAAAGCTGCAAAAACACCTTCGCATCCATGAGTTTTTCAAGCTCTACACGGGCTTCAGAGCCGATGCGTTTGAGGCGCTCGCCGCCTTCGCCAATAATCATGCCTTTATGGCCTTCGCGCTCCACCACAATACTTGCCGCAATACGGCGTAAATTGCCTTCCTCTTTAAATTCGTCAATAATGACCGCACTGGTGTAGGGCAATTCATCGCCAGTGAGCCGAAAAAGCTTTTCGCGCACGATTTCTGCGGCTAAAAACTTTTCGCTGCGGTCGGTCACGTCGTCAGCGCCATACATCCAGGCTTGTTCGGGCAGGTAAGTGGCACAAAGGGTGGTTAGGCGGCTGATGTCTTTGGCGCTTTTGGCTGACATGGGGAAAATATGCGCAAAATCATGGTGTTGTGATGCCTCTTGCAGCCACGGAGCCACATCGCCCCTACGGTGGTAGGTGTCTAGCTTATTGGCCAGCAAAATCACGGGGGTGCCCGCAGGCAAGAGCGCCAAGACCTGCGCATCGGCTTGGTTAAAACGCCCCGCCTCCACCACCAGCAACACCAAATCCACACCACTCATCACGCCTGTTACAGTTTTATTGAGCGTGCGGTTCAATGCATTGCCATGCCGTGTTTGAAAACCTGGTGTGTCCACAAATACCAACTGGTTGTGGCCTTGTGTGCGAATACCCGTGATGCGGTGGCGAGTTGTCTGTGCTTTACTCGACGTGATGCTGACTTTTTGGCCTACCAAGGCGTTGAGCAAGGTGGATTTACCCACATTGGGTTTGCCCACGATCGCTACTAAACCACAATGCGGCGCGGCTAGCGCTTGCACAACTCCGGCGCTTGCCTCTGGATTTTCTTGCGCAGCGGCTGTTGGTGTTTTTTTCATGAAAAAACTGTCAATGGTCGATGCATTCAAATCATTTTTTGCAGCTTCTTGTGCTATCGCTGGTGCAATGGCAGTTTTTGATTTTTTTACAGTGGGCGTTTTTTTGACCGACGATTCCTCAACGGCTTTAGCGTGTTCTGCTAGCGGATGGGTGCTAATAAGCATAAATAAAGCCTCTGTTATATGTTTTTTGGCAAGCGTTTGAGCGCCTGCACCATAGCCGCTGCAGCGGCCTGTTCGGCAGCACGGCGCGAATTTCCAGCACCACGCTCGCGGCGCTCCCACTCCAAAATGGTGCACTCCACATCGAACATTTGTTTGTGGGCAGCCCCTGAAACACCCACCACCACGTAACTAGGTAGCTTCATCTTGCGACCCTGCAACCACTCTTGCAATTCAGTTTTAGGGTCTTTGGCAGTTGCCGACATCGTTGGATTGATTTGAACTTTCTCAAACAAACGCTCCACCATGGCGGCTGCGGTATCAAAATCAGAATCTAAATAAACGGCGCCAATCACCGCCTCCAGTGCATCAGCCAAAATCGATGGCCGTTTTTGGCCGCCAGAGCGCAGCTCGCCTTCGCCCAACAACAGCAAGTTGGGCAACCCCAACTCCAAAGCCAATTGGTGTAGCGTTTCTTGCTTGACTAAGTTTGCCCGTACACGTGACATATCGCCTTCTGCCATCGTGTCCAGCGCTCTGTACAGCAAACCAGATACCGCAAGATTGAGCACCGAGTCACCCAAAAACTCTAATCGCTCGTTGTGGTCAGATGTGAAGCTGCGGTGCGTTAGTGCCCGCGCTAACAGCGACTGCTGTTTAAAAGTGTATTGCAATCGCTCCTGAAGGTGGCGGTGCGCGGTCGGACTGGTCAATTGAACTTCGCTTTGATGGGACTAATTTGCAGACCCAGTTTTATATGACTTGCCTGAGTATTTTATGAGCAGGTACATAGGACCAGTCATATTGATTTCTTTATTGTACGCAAAACTTGCGACAATTTTGTAGTCTTCTTTTGTGATCTCCAAGTCTTTGCCAGTGAGACTTTTGATGTTCTCAACGGAAGCAATTTTGTCAAAAGTAGTTCTTACCTCGCCTACAGTATTTGCATCTTGAGTTGCTTTATTGAGTGCTTTTTTTATTGATTCATACTCTAGAAAAGTGGGAAAGGCTTGCGCTCCGATGATGCCAAGACACACCAAAGTGCCACCAACAAACAGCAGCCCAATAAACGAAACACCACGTTGTTTAGATTTCATAGCCTGTTACTCCTGGTATGTCAGTCAACACTGCCAATACGTTTGATATTGCCAAAATTCATCCACACATAAAACGCACGTCCGAC
>JANOYR010000166.1:0-8822 GCA_031428975.1 Polaromonas sp.
TTTGCCGCTGGTGAACACTGGTGTGGCCGTGCATTCGCTGCGGGCTGCAAAGCCAGAATCTGTGCATGCGCTCAGAGACATGATGGCGCATGGTGATGGCCCAGTGCATATTCATGTGGCCGAACAAATGGCGGAGGTGAACGATTGCCTAGCAATCACAGGCCAGCGCCCCGTGCAGTGGCTGGCTAAGCAAGGCTTACTGGATGCCCGCTGGCAGCTTGTGCATGCCACCCATGTGACGGCGCAAGAAATTGACGCGGTGGCACAGGCTGGCGCTCAGCTGGTGATATGCCCCAGCACGGAGGCCAATTTGGGTGATGGTTTGACCAATGTGGCGCATTGGCTGCACGCTGGTGTGGGCATGGCGCTGGGCTCTGACAGCCATGTCAGCCGCAGCTGGCGCGAGGAACTGCGTTGGCTTGAATACGGCCAGCGCCTGCAATTGCAACAGCGTAACGTGTGCGCAGCACCTGCTACGGGCCAGAGCGCCACAGCGCAGCGTATTTTTGACGCTGCGCTTGCTGGTGGAGCGAGCGCAGCAGGGTTGGCAAAACATGGGTTGGTAGTAGGCGCACGCGCGGACATGTTGGTGCTAGATGCCCAGTGCGCGGGGCTATTGGGTGTGCCGCTTGGCTACACGCTTGACGCGCTGGTGTTTGCCGCTGACACCGCTGCCATTGATGCGGTGTATGTGGCTGGCAAGCAGGTGGTCAAAGGCGGTCAACACCTAGCCAAAAAAGCCATTGCACAGCGCTATGTGCAGGCCATGCAGGCGCTTTGGTCCGCACAGCCGTAATGCAAACTGCGCACACTGCGCAGATTACATTGGTTTGAACAAATACGCGTACAAGCGGCTCACTGCCAGCTTTTCGCTGCGACCCGCTAAACACGCCGTCAATCGCCCGTTTTCATCGCGCTCTATGCCCGTGATGGCGCTGGCACGCACGAGGGTGCTGCGGTGGATTTGCCAAAACTCTTGGCTATCGAGCTTGGCCAGTAGGTCTTTAATCGGCGTGCGAATCAGGTATTCGCGCCCTGTGGTGAGCACCCGCACATATTTGTCAGCCGCTTCAAAATACAACACCTCGTCGATCGGCACCATGCGGATGCTGCTGCCAACACTGGCTTGGATGCGTTGCAGCCGCGCCTGTTTGGCCGTGGGAGGGGCAATCAGGGCACGCAGTTGCGCCAGTGTTGCTTGGTCTGAATTTGCTATATTATCAATAGCGTTATATGACGGTATGGCGTTGACAATGCCATTTAATTTTATAAAAATACGGTTTAAAGTATTTTCTAGGCGCTCGCGCTGCACCGGTTTGAGCACATAGTCTACCGCCTGTGTTTCAAAAGCCTGTACGGCGTATTGGTCATAAGCGGTGATGAACACCAAGTGTGGCAACGGCGAGGCGTTGCCCCAAGTGTCGGCTATTTCGGCGGCGGCCTCTAGGCCAGACAGACCCGGCATACGGATGTCAAAAAACAAGACCTCTGGGCGCAGCGCTAAAGCCTGCTGCACTGCGCTGATTCCGTCGCCCACTGTGCCGACAATGCGCAGCTCTGGCCACAGGCTGCCCAGCATTTGCAGCAGCGCTTGGGCCAGCAAAGGCTCGTCTTCTGCCAGCAAGGCTGTGGCCTGGGGTCTGGCGGTGCTGCGAGTGGCCTCAGACATGCTTGACACCCATATTTTGAGGGAAATTGATCGATGTCACTGCCATATGGTCATTGTTTGCTATTATTTCAATAGTTCCTAGCGAGCCATAGGCGCTTAGCAGGCGTTCTTTTACATGGGCTAGGCCAAAGCCTTCAGTCGCCTCGGTGTTGCCGCTAAAGCCGATTCCTGTGTCGCGCACCTGAATCTGCACACGGCCATCGGCGGCTTGCTGCGCAGACACCTCGATGCGCCCACCAGCTACTTTGGGTTCTAGCCCGTGCTTGATGCTGTTTTCTACAATGGGTTGCAAAAGCAAGCTAGGAATCGGTACTTGCGCCAGCGCATCCGGCAAATCCAATGCAAAACTCAGCCGCGGGCCCATGCGGATCGCCATCAGCTCCAAATAATCCGACAGCCGTGCAAACTCCGCAGACAGTGGCTGCACACTGGCCCTTGACGCACCCAGCGTGGCACGCAGGTAGTCGTTGAGCCGATCCAGCATAGCGGTAGCACGCTCGGGGTCGGTGCCAATCAAGGCCCGCAGGTTGGCCAAGGTGTTGAACAGCATGTGCGGCTCAAGCTGCGATTGCAGCAGCGCCAGCTGGGCTTGCGTGGCTTGGCGCTGGGAAGCTTCGAGCTCACCCATGAGGTAATGGCTTTTGCCGTGGGTGTAAAAAAAATAGCTGATAGCACCGCCAGTGACCACACTCAGCAGCAAAAAATTGAGCGCCCGCTTGGGTTGGTTGATGACAAAGCCCCAGCTCGACTGGCCGCCACAATACAAATCACCCACTGCCGTGCCCAGCACATGCCCAAACAAGCAGCCTGCCAGTATCAGCGCTGGCCCTTTCCAGCTGCGCGGAAACTGAAACGGCGAGTTGCGGTCTACGAAGAATCGGCCTAAATCAATGATCGCCCAAGTGGCAATACCGGTGGCAAACGAGTACACCATTTGCACATCAAGCCCCACGTCAGCGCGGTTCCACCACAGCACTAGCGCTACCAACATGCATAGCGTGGCAACTTTCAGTCCATGGTGCAAAAGCTCACCCATGCACACGCGAATCCGCGCAACAGGCGAAGTGCTGGGGGTAAAGCTGGTGCGGGGCGCGTGCTGCATAAGTAAGGGCTATTGTGCTTGGAAATCCGGCAATTGCTCTGCCCCCTACCAAGGATCGCGCTGCGCCATCAAGGCTTTGCGTTCGCGCTCTACCAGACGCTCGCGCAGGGCGCTGCCAACGCCTGTAAACCACACCGCAATGCCATGCACCAACAGCCCGAGCCCCCAACCCAGCGCCGGAAAAACCGACCAATTGCGCCCTTGCCAAACCGACAGGCCTAGCAATGCTGCGTTTACCGCTAGATAAATTACCGCGTGCAAAAACCAGCCCACTTTGGCTTTGGCCCGTTTGCGCGCCAAAGTTTCGATTTCAATGTCGGTCATAGCCAACTCCTTGTAAAAAAAAGTAAAAAACTAAACCCATCCAAGCCATTGGTGCCACAGCAAATGGCCCAAATAGCGCCCGGGCAAAAGCGTGAATACGCCCGCAGCAACGCAAGCGCCAATGTAGGTGGCCGCCATGGTTTTGCGGTGTTTGGCAATATCACCTTGCACTAATGCGCGAAAGGCGATAAAAAGGCTGACCAAGGTGTAGGGCACAAACAGGTGAATGGGTGTGTAGCCGGCTATATTGGGAAATTGGTAGTCGCGTATGAACATGGCTGACAGTGCAGTGGCCAGCATGAGCGTGACCCAAGCGTAGCCAAAAGCGCGGTGTAGCTTGGGGCGCTGCACTGCGCCCTTGCGTGCCCAAAGGGCAACAGGGCCAATGGCGATGGCAGCCAGAGCGCTGGCCATGTGGATGGCAATGGTGGGTGTGAGTTGCATGGAGTGGAGTATTGCCTAGGCATGATCGCCTTTCAAGCGCTGTGCGACGAAATGCCTAGTTTGCGGCGCGAAACGCAAATTTGCAGCGAATTTACATGCCAGACACAGGGCAAGCCGTGGCACTGCCTACAATTGTTTTCATGAAAAAACTGACTTTAATCGCAGGCGTTGTGGCACTGGCAATGGCGGGCGGTGGTGCTTGGTGGTGGATGCAACGCAGCGCAGTCAATGCGGTGCAATACCGCTTGGACAAAATCGAGCGTGGCAATTTGCAAGCGACTGTGTCGGCCAGCGGCGCGGTCAATCCTGTAACCCAGGTATCGGTGGGCACGCAGGTGAGCGGGCAAATCAAAGAGCTGTTTGTGGACTTCAATTCGGAGGTGAAGGCCGGGCAACTGATTGCGCTGATTGACCCCGAGACTTTTGAGTATCGCGTGCGCTCAGCGCAAGCCGATGTGGATGCCGCACGGGCGGCCGTGCTCACAGCGCAGGCCAACATTGCAGCCAGCAACGCGGCGGTATCCCGTGTGCAGGTGGATGTAGACGAGGCCAAACGTGATCTAGAGCGCCAGCAGCAATTGGTCGACAAACAATTTGTGGCGCAAAGCGTGGCCGATAAGGCCCGCGCTTTGGTCAACACCAGCAGCGAGCAATTCAAAGCTGCCCAAGCCCAGCTGGGCGTGACGCAGGCGCAAATTAAAAGTGCACAGGCCAATGTGGCGCAGCGCGACGCGGCGCTGGCTTCGGCCCGCATTGACTTGACGCGCACCAAAATCACTTCGCCAGTCAATGGCATTGTCATCAAACGTGCCATAGAAAAAGGCCAAACCGTAGCCGCAAGCTTGCAAGCGCCCGAGCTGTTTGTGATTGCGCAAAATTTATCGGATATGCAGGTGGATGCCAGCATTGACGAGAGCGATGTGGGGCGGATTCGCACAGGGCAAAAGGCCACTTTCACAGTGGATGCTTTCCCGGGGCAGACCTTTGATGGCGAGGTCAAACAGGTGCGCAAGGCTGCGCAAAATGTCGCCAACGTGGTGACGTATGTGGCGGTGGTGGCCTTTAGCAATACCGCTGGGCGCTTATTGCCGGGGATGACGGCCAATGTGCGCGTGGTCACCGATGCACGAGAGAGTGTGTTGAAAATCCCGAATGCGGCGCTGCGCGTCAAAATTGCTGGGGTGGAGCCAGCTGCAACAGCAGCATCCGCGCCTTTGCCCTCGAAGCCAGCGTCCACAACCACGGGGGATATCAGCATGTTTGGCTGGATCGGTACGGCGTTTGCCCAGCCCGCTGGTGGAGCGGGCGGCGGCATGGCGGCGCAGCGCGAGCGTTTGGTGCAGGAGTTGAAGTTAACGAGTGAGCAGCAGTCCAAACTGGATGCCATCCAAGCCGAGTTGCGTCCCCAGTTCATGGGTATGCGCGAACTGGATGACGATGCGCGCCCCGCAGCACGTGAGAAAATCATGGCGCATATGCGCCAAAAAATCAGCGCCATGCTCACGCCTGAGCAGCGCGTCAAATACCAAGAATTGCAAGCCAACGCGGGCGCTGGCCAATCTCTGAATACGCGTACGCCACCAGTCCAAGCGACCACTCCTGATTTGAACAATCCTAAAAAAATAGCAAATAATGACCAAAGCACGGTGACATTGGGTAAAAAAACCTTAAATACAGCAGCTTCGACTACGGCCAGCAGTGCCCCTATATCTTCTGTGCCGCAAATGAGTGGCGGTGGGCCTATGGCCGAGTTTCGCAATCGCCTGGTAGCCGAGCTAGCCCTTAGCGCCGACCAAACCGCCAAAGTCGATGCCATCTATGCCGATGTGCGCCCGCGCTTTGCCACCCTGCGCGACCTAGCGCCCGAAGAACGCACTAAAGCGCGTGACCGCATCACCGCCGACATACGCGCCCGCATTGGCGATGTGCTCACTCCCGAGCAAAAACCCAAATACGCCGCACTGCTGGCCGAAACCGCAGGCCGCAGCAATACCCGTGGCCGTATTTACTTACAGGGCGCAGACGGCAAACCGGTGGCTTACAACGTGCGCCTGGGTATCAGTGACGGCACCAGTACAGAGTTGATCGCGCCACCGGGCAGCCCCAATGCCGAGGTGTTCAAAGAGGGGGCAAGCGTCATCATTGGTACAGTGGCCGCAGGCGCTACCAACGCGGCAGCCCGACCTGCAACGGCATCCGCAGGTCCGCGGATGCCGTTCTAGCCATGCATCTGATCACCGCCCGTGGTTTGACCAAATCCTACGTGATGGGCGACCAAACCGTGCACGCCCTGCGCGGCGTGTCGCTGGACATTGCACAGGGCGATTTTGTAGCCATCATGGGTGCCTCGGGTTCGGGCAAATCCACACTCATGAACATTTTGGGCTGCTTAGATTTGCCCACTACAGGGCAATACCACCTAGCGGGGGAAGCCGTGGAGACCATGCAAGCCGACCAACTCGCCTCGATTCGCAACCGCCGCATTGGCTTTGTGTTTCAGCAGTTCAATTTGCTGCCCCGCACCAGCGCCCTAGAAAATGTGGAGCTGCCCATGGTCTACAGCGGCATTCAATCGACCGAGCGTCGCGCCCGCGCCTTGGCATCATTGGCCAAAGTGGGGCTTGAAAAGCGTGTAGGCCACACCCCCGCCGAGCTCTCGGGCGGCCAACAGCAGCGCGTAGCCATTGCCCGCGCTTTGGTGAACAACCCACAACTGATCTTGGCCGACGAGCCCACCGGCGCCCTGGACAGCCAAACCTCAGAAGACATCATGCGCCTGTTGACCGAGCTTAACCAACAGGGCATGACCGTGGTGTTGGTCACCCACGAAGCCGACATAGCGGCTTGGGCACGCCGCAAAATCGTCTTCAAAGACGGGCTGATGGTGGAAGATGTGGAGCAAACAGCATGAACTTCGTCGCTGCCCTGCGCTCAGCCCTGCGGGCGCTTGCGGCCAACACCCTGCGCAGCATTTTGACTATGCTGGGCATCATCATCGGCGTGGCAGCGGTTATCACCATGATTGCCGTGGGCCAAGGCGCTACCAACCGTGTGCAAGAGCAAATGAAGGGTCTGGGCTCTAACATCATGCTGGTGTTGCCCGGCGGCATGACCGCAGGCGGCGTGCGTTTGGGTGCGCAAACAGGCCAAGGCCTGACCGAAGACGATGCTACTGCGATTGCCAAAGACGTGCCCGAAGTGCAGGTGGCCGCGCCTTCTATGCGCACCGGTGCGCAGGTGGTGGTGGGCAATGCCAACTGGAGTACCTCAGTATTTGGCACGACCAATGACTATTTAGAAGCCCGTGAATGGGGCTTGGCATCAGGCCGCAGTTTTGAAGCCGCCGAAATGCAAGGCGCAGCCAAAGTCGCAATCATTGGCCAAACCGTGGCCACACAACTCTTTGGCGAAGCTGATCCGCTAGACCAAGTCATTCGGGTGAAGAAAATCCCAGTCACCATCATTGGCGTGCTGGAGAAAAAAGGCCAAAACGCCATGGGCCAAGACCAAGACGATACCGTGATTGTGCCCACCAGCACCTACCGCAATCGCATCCAAGGCGGCAGCGGCGGCAAGCTCAAGCGCATTGGCAGCATCAGCGTCAAGGTCAAAGAAGGCATGGACATGAAAGTGGCCGAAGAAAACATCAAAGACCTGCTGCGCCAGCGCTTCAAAGTGCAGGCAGGCGCTGAAGACCCATTCAGCATTCGCAATCTCACCGAAATTTTGCAAGCGCAGGAGGCCAGCAGCCGCATCATGACCATGCTGCTGGCGGCAGTGGCGGGCATCAGCCTGATCATTGGTGGTATTGGTATCATGAACATCATGCTGGTGAGCGTGACCGAACGCACCCGCGAGATCGGCCTGCGCATGGCAGTCGGTGCGCGTGGCAAAGACATCTTGACCCAGTTTTTAATCGAGGCGATCACGCTCAGTTTGATCGGCGGTGCCATTGGTGTGCTGCTGGGCGCTATGGCCACTTGGGCGGTGGGCCAATTTGCTGGCTGGCAAGTGAGCATGACGCTCTCGTCCATCGTTTTAGCCGCCGGATTCTCAGGATTCGTTGGCGTCTTCTTTGGCTTTTACCCCGCCCGCAGAGCGTCTAAACTACTGCCTATCACGGCGCTGCGCTACGAATAAGGCTTATCAACCATTGTTAGCGGCGATTTATACAGCTAATTTTACCAATGTCACGGTCATATGGTCATAGTTTGCTATTAATATAGGAGTAATTGTTTTGGACATCACCTTGCTTATCAAAGCCGCCATCATGGGCATCGTCGAAGGTTTGACGGAATTTTTACCCGTATCCTCCACTGGGCATTTGATATTGGCGGGGGCGCTGTTGGGTTTTGATGACGAAAAAGCCAAGGTTTTTGACATCGCCATTCAAACGGGCGCAATCTTTGCCGTCATCATGGTCTATTGGCAAAAAATCCGCAGCACCATGGTGGCGCTGCCCACTGAAAAAAAGGCGCAAACTTTTGCGCTCAATGTGTTGATTGCCTTCGTACCCGCTGTATTGTTGGGCTTGTTATTTGGCAAAGCCATCAAGGCGCATTTGTTCACCCCCACCGTGGTGGCTACCACCTTCATCATCGGGGGATTCATTATTTTGTGGGCAGAAAAGCGGCAGCAAACTGCGCCGCGCATTGCCGATGTAGACGACATGACCCCGCTAGATGCGCTCAAAGTGGGCTTGGTGCAATGCTTGGCCATGGTGCCTGGCACCAGCCGCAGCGGCGCAACCATCATAGGCGGCATGCTGCTGGGACTCTCGCGCAAAGCCGCTACCGACTTCTCGTTTTTTCTAGCCATGCCCACCTTGATTGGCGCAGGCGCTTACAGCCTGTACAAGGAGCGCGCAGTGCTCAGTTTGGCCGATGCGCCTATGTTCGCAGTCGGCCTGCTGTTTTCGTTTTTAAGCGCTTGGCTTTGCGTGCGCTGGCTGTTGCGCTACATCTCTACCCACAACTTTGTGCCCTTTGCGTATTACCGCATCGTATTTGGTGTGGTAGTTTTACTCACTGCTTGGACGGGCATGGTCAAGTGGGCCGCTTGAGGCAGGCTATCTACCAGTGCCAAGCTTGGCTACATTTAAAACCCGCGAATCACGCCCTCAACCAAAGCCGCTGTAGCCAACGGTTTTTCCATGGGAAATAAATGCCCACCGTCGATGAACGACATGCGGCCTTTGGTCACATGCTCGGTCAAACCCAGCCCTGCACGCTTCATTTCTTCGGACTGGCGGCCGCCAATGAAGGCGGCTGGGCATTTGAGTGG
>JANOYR010000167.1:0-3328 GCA_031428975.1 Polaromonas sp.
GCATAGTTCAGCGTGTCGTCAAGAAGTACTTCACTGGTTCCCACATGCATCTGGATGGGCGGTAAGCCAGCAAGATTGCCGTAAATTGGAGAAGCTTCGGCAGTCTTGGGATCGGTTGTGCCCAAATACATGTCGGCACAAGTTAGCAGCATGGCTTGCGTCACGAAGGGATCTTCTTCCGATCTCGTGGCGTAACTTGAGCCGGTTAGTGCCAGATCCGTCCAAGGCGACATGACGACACAAGCCACCGGCGCCAGCGTACGACCTGCAGCTGCCTCTGTGCTCGCCCAGTTAAGTAAGGAGAGTGACAGCCCGCCGCCGGCTGAGTCACCGACGATCACGATGCGCTTGATGCCTTTCGCTTGCAGGCCACGCCAAACCGCGCGTGCATCGTCCAAGCCAGCGGGGAAGGGGCTCTCAGGTGCTAGACCATAGTCGGCAACAAAAACACTGACTCCTGCGCGCGCAGCGAATTGGCTAGCAAAGGATTTGTAGGCCAAAGCCGACCCAAGCACGTAGCCGCCGCCATGCAGATAAAGAATCGCCGTGTCGGCTGGTGCGCCCGGCACGTGACACCAATGCCCCGCAATACCGCCAATACTGGTTTCGGTGTACGACACACCGGTCGCTGCCGGGATCGCAGCAATCATGGCATCGTATCCCGGGCGTGCCTCGGGCCCCGTCATCATGCCCTTGAACGGCGCAGACTGGGCGCGAATGGTTTCAACAGTCTGCTGATCTATAGCGCTTGCGGGGTGGTGGATGTCAATGGAGTTCATGTGTGATTTCTCGTGTAGATGCCAGAATGTAAATCGTTCTAAAATAGCAATCAATACAGTTAAATGAGACTTATCGTTTTAAAAATGGAACAACAATGAATCTCCTTGCTTTGGCTGATTTCAACTTGGTGGCGGCGTATGGTGGCTACGCCAGCGCTAGTCGCGCGGCTCAACGACCCAAAGCGACACTGTCGCGGCATGTCGTTGAGTTGGAGCAGATCCTCGGCATTCGATTGATCGAGCGGGCGGGGCGATCATTTAGGTTGACCGACGAGGGACGTGCTTTGCATGTGCGAACCAAAGGCTTGCTAGCAGAGATCGATGAAATTGCCAGTGACATGACCCTTGCACGCGGGCAACCACAGGGAAAAATGCGGGTGAGCGTGCCTGTGACGTTCGGGCATGTTGCGATGGGCCGGATCGCGGCGGATTTTCTAATGCGCTTTCCAAAAATTGAACTTGAGGTGACCGTTGACGACCGCCTCGTGGATCTGATTGAGGAGGGCTATGACACCGTAATTCGTGTCAACCCACATCCGAGCAGCGATTTAGTCGGGCGCTGCTTTCACCGGGATCAACTGGTAATTGTTGCAGCGCCCACGATTGCGCGCCCAATGCAGCTTGGAGACGGGCTGCCAGGCGCTGCAATACCTGCCGTGGTGAGTGTCCATGCGAGCCATCTTGACACATGGACAGCAATCGAAGAAGGATCGCAGCTTAGCTTTGTTAGGAGCGCGGTGCTGTGGTTACCCACGCCGTTGATGGTGCGTGATGCCGCTTTAGCGGGTGCTGGAGTCGCCATTTTGGCGCGTAATTTGGTGGCATCCGACTTGAGTGAGAGGCGTTTGGTATGTTGGGGTGCTGTACCTAGTGGATTGGTCGAGCTGTGGGTGTTGCACACGTCGCGACGACTGATCAGCGCTCGTGTTGCCGCCTTTTCTCAGTTTCTTTGCGATCAGGGAAATGTCATGCAGCATCGCTCAGAGCCATCCAAAAAATAGACAAAGGTGACGATTTTATGGCTCATAAATTAACAGTAAAGTGGGCGGTATCGATGTGTTTTGACGATGTGCGGTATTTGTCCAACTGTGGCCGATGCTATGCGACGATGTCCAAGTCTTTGTCTGGATTGACAATTGACTGGGAATAAAAGGCCATTCTGTCGCGTTAAATACCGTGCGATTGTTCGCGTAAAGAGCTTTCGAAATCCATCGGCGCGTGACCAGCAAGACGTAGAACCGCATCAGTTGCCAGTAGGGCAAGGCGGCGCTTTACAACCCAGATTTGTCGGTGGATTTTGTGCGCGACTTGTTGGTGGCGCGCGCGAAGCCTCGGGGCGGCCATGACTGAGTTTGCTGCGGGTCAACATCGACGCTGGCTGGCCTTGCGTACGCATGCAAGCGTCTGCATAGCAGCCAAAAGGATGCCGTAGATTTGGCTGTATAGGCCATCACAGATGCGCCCGAGCTAGGTGATGCCAAAAAAGGCGATCTGCTATGCGTATAGTGCTTTGGGGAAATTACAGAAAGAATGTTGCATGATCAAAAAAATACATACTGACTTGATAAAGCTTTGAATTTTGTTTTTATGTGGTGACAATAAAATATTGCCAACATGGGATGATGCCTAACGCCGAAGCAACATCAAAGACCACGAAATAGATTTTGTGGGATGCGAGGTGGTGTTTGATGGCCCGCTGGTGGCTTTGGCGCCGGGCAAAGACCGTGCGGCTACCCGTGCAGAGCAGGCCGCGCGGCGGCATGCCGTGGTAGCCACGGGCGGCTACGCGGCGGTGCGCGATGCGCTCGCGCAAAAGCGCCAAGGTCAGCGCGGCCCGCAGCGTGCGCCCACCAAGCTACCCGTAACGGTGCGCTACAACCCCGAAGTGGTGGCGTATTTCAAAGCCACAGGCTCGGGCTGGCAAACGCGCATGAATGATGTGCTCTCGGGCTGGGTGGCGCAGCGCAGCGCTCTATAAACTACTGGCCAGATAGGCCCAAAGCGCGTGACCCAAGCCAAGCCTTGCCCAAAAACCAGTAGCCTTGGTTGTGGCATGCTTAAAAGACTAAATTTATAATTTTTCAGCCCAATGTCAGCGTCATATCGTCATAGTTTGATATTAAAAATATAGCTTACTACTTGCGTTAGTTTGGTATAAACTAAACGCACGAACGCACCACTCAGCATCCAAGGTGCATGACAGCCGAGGAATACTTCGTGTGGGAGGCAACCCAGCTTGAGCGCCATGATTTTTACTATGGCGAAGTGTTTGCCATGGCGGGTGGCACGTTGGCGCACAACACGGTTACGGGTAACGCATTTGTTGCCATTAAGCAGCATTTAAAAGGCAGCCCCTGCCGCGTATTCATGGGCGACGTGCGGGTGCAATTGTCCAAAGCCCAGCATTACAGCTACCCCGACGTGTTCGTTACCTGCGATGCGCGCGACACGGCGCAGGGCAGCGCCATTGTGGTGCAGTTCCCTTGTCTGATCATGGAGGTGCTGTCCCCCAGCACCAGTGCGTATGACGTGGGGCTCAAGTTTGAGGC
>JANOYR010000168.1:0-2702 GCA_031428975.1 Polaromonas sp.
ATACCTTTTGTAGCACTGCAGCTTTGCACGCTTGCCGCAGCACCTTGTCTTGATCACCCATTTGTTTGCCTCTGTCGTTTAACCCGTCTGTGGGTGACAGTTCGAATCGTAGGGGGGTGACATTTCTATTTGGGGCTCACAAGACTACAAAACCTATGGCAAGATGATTGGTGAACGCCCATCTGCCCAGCGCGTAAATGCAGACCGCAAGGCCTCCATGAAAAAAGCTTAAAGTCCTCAAACTAAACTCCAATCATGACTCCGCAAAGTATCCTCTCGCACCACGACAATGCCCAACTGTGGTCGGGTGACACGGGGCTTGATGTGCCTGCCGCTTACCAAAGTGCGCTTGCGCTACGTGGTCTGCGCACCGCGCGCGGTGAGCAGCCGCGCGGCTACAAAATTGGCTTTACCAACGCCAGCATTTGGCCGCGCTACAATGTGTCTGCCCCTGTATGGGGCACGGTGTATGACAGCACGCTGGCCTTTTGCGAAGGCAGTGCAACGCTGTCGCTGGGTGGAATTAGCCAGCCACGCATAGAGCCAGAAGCCTTGCTGTGCATGCTGGCCACACCGCCGGAAAATGCAACACTTCAAGAGCTATTTGCATGCATCGACTGGGTAGCCCCAGGTTTTGAAATTGTGCAGTCGCACATGCCCGACTGGAAGTTTGCCGCCGCGGATGCCGTGGCCGATGGTGCGCTGCACGCACGGCTTGTGGTGGGCCAGCGCACACAAGTGCGCAGCGTTGCCACTAAGGCCGATGATTTTTGCGCCAAGCTGGCGGCCTGTAGCACCACGCTAGGCTGTAATGGAAAAGCGCTGGCGCAAGGCGTGGGCGCGAACGTATTGGGCGACCCATTGCATGCGTTGCTGCATTTCATGCAAGAGCTGCGCCAATGCCCGCAAGCGCCCGATCTGCTTCCTGGCGATGTCGTCACCACTGGCACTTGGACAGACGCTTGGCCCGTGGCCGCCAGGCAAGTGTGGACGGCAGATTTTGACGCGCCCTTGTCGCGCTTAGAATTGCGATTTGACTGAACAATTCCTATGCCCCAAACTCTCAATATCAACGGCACATCGGTATACATAGAGGGGCAGGGTGATGCACAAGGCAGCAACACTGTTGTCATGGTCCATGGCTGGCCGGACACCCACCGCCTGTGGGACAGCACGGTGGCCGCACTGCAAAGCACGCAGCGCTGCGTGCGCTTTTCATTGCCCGGTTTTGACGTAACAGCCAATGCGCCGCACGCTAAAACCAGCAAGTCATTGCAGCACATGGTTGACCATTTCAAAGAAATCATCGACACCGTGAGCCCCAATGCACCCATTACCTTGCTCATTCACGACTGGGGCTGCATATTTGGCTATGAATTCGCTGCGCAGCATCCCAGCCGCGTCTCGCGCATAGCCGCGGTTGACATTGGTGACCACAACAGCGGCGCGTTTTTAAACGGGCTTTCTGCCAGCTCCAAATTGGCCATGCTCGGCTACCAATTGTGGCTGGCCATTGCTTGGAAAATTGGCGGCAATTTGGGTAACCGCATGAGCCAATACATGGCAAAAAAAATGCGCTGCCCCAGCGACCCAGCCCACATTGGCTGGCAGCAAAATTACCCCTACGCGATGCAGTGGCTAGGCTTGCATGGCGGCTTTAAAGGCGCCGCAAAAGTTAAGCCCACGCACCCCATGCTCTTCATTTATGGGGCGCGTAAGCCATTTATGTTTCAGTCGAAAAAATGGCTAGAAACATTAGCACAGCGCACAGATTGCCGCGTTGAAAGCTTCCCCGCAGGCCATTGGGTAATGAGCCAAGAGCCCGCGCGCTTTAACCAAGTGGTGGATGACTGGTTGGCAAAAGTCCAAGCCTAAGCCAAATGCAGTTTAAAAAACGCCATTGTTCGATCCCACGCTAATTTTGCGGCTGCGGCGTCGTAGCGCGGGGTGGTGTCGTTGTTGAAGCCGTGTTGCGTGCCTGCGTATACATGCGCCTCGTGTTTCACATTGGCCGCCTTGAGCGCCGCCTCGTAGGCGGGCCAGGCCGCGTTAATGCGCTCGTCAACGCCAGCAAAATGGATTTGCAGCGGCGATTTAACCTTGCCCGCATCTGCGGCCGCCGGATGGTTGCCATAAAAAGGCACGCAGGCCGCCAAGTCGGGCAGGCGTGTGGCCAGCATGTGTGCAATGCCACCGCCATAACAAAACCCTGTCACGCCAATTTTCCCTGTGGTGTCGGGCCGCGCCTTGAGCCAAGCTGCAGCAGCCACAAAGTCTTCTCGGCTTTTGGCTTGGTCTAGTTTGGCAAACTCTGCGCGGGCTTTGTCCTCGTCGCCCGGGTAGCCTCCCAGTGGCGTGAGTGCATCAGGTGCAAATGCCATATATCCGTCGAGCGCCATACGGCGCGCGATGTCTTCAATATGCGGATTCAGGCCACGGTTTTCATGCACCACCAAAATAGTGGGCAGCTTGGCAGCGCCCGCGGCCGACGGCCGCGCCAAATAGCCCTTCACTGTGCCGTAGCCTTGGTGCGACTGATACGACACGGTTTCAATTTTGAGCCGTGCATCGTCTTTAGCCACCTGCTGGCCCATGGCAAAATTGGGGCTCAGCGCTGCCAAAAGCCCAGCCGCTGTTACGCCTGCCTTAGCAAACTTCTCTGCCCCCCGCAAAAAACCGCGTCGGTCAACCCCGCCATGCAC
>JANOYR010000169.1:0-3265 GCA_031428975.1 Polaromonas sp.
GCCGCAGCGAAATGGCTTGGCCGTCCGACCGATATGCGGTATGCCCGCCATGAGGGAGCGGCGGCCAAGCCATTTCGCTGCGGCTGGCGGAGTATGTGGGCGAGATGCCGTGCAAGCGGTACAGGTAAAGCGGTACAAACGGTCAAGCCAAAGCCCGAGAAACCCGCAAACTGTAGTTCAGGCTCGCATTGGCGGGGCCTACCCAGCCCTCAATGGGCGCGGTAGGAATCGGGTCAGCCGCGCAGGCCAGTGGCACATATCCCACGCCGGCCCAGCCGCCTGCCGTGGGGTCTATGGCCAGCCAACCGCGCTGGGGGTGCAGCACCTCGCACCATGCGTGCAGTTCGCCGTCGTGCATTTGGCTGTCCAAACGCTCGGCCACCAATTCCACCCAGTAGCCGCTGACAAAACGCGCGGGCCAGCCCGCAGCACGGCATATGTGCACCAGCAGCCATGCGGTGTCGCGGCACGAGCCGCTGCGCTTGGCCAACGTGTCTTCGGGACTTTGCACGCCCGCTTCTAGGCGCACGGTGTAGCCAATGTCGGCCTTGAGCTGGCGTGCCCACCACAGCAGGGCGGCGGCCAATTGGTCGTGCGGCACAATCAAGGACATGCCGCTGGCCGCATAAGCGGCAAGGCTGGGCGTGGGCACGGTGAAGCGGTAGGGGTACAGGTCAAGCGGCGCTGGCTCAAAGTTAAGGGCTGGCAAGGCATCGCTGCTGTGGATTGCAGCGCTAAGCGACAAATCCAGCGTCATGCCTACGGCAATATTGAGGGTGGAAACAGGCTCAGAAAAGCTTAAAAAGGCCACGCGGTTGTTGTTGGCATCTAGCTGCCAGTCTAGGTGGTGGTTGGGTGGCTCAATTTGTAAGCTGTAATTCGATACAGGGGTGATACCGCCCACGCGCGGGTGCAGGCGCAGGGTTTGCGTGCCCAGCTTGACCGGGCGGTCGTAGTGGTATTGGGTAATATGGGTAAGAAGTGCAAAAAACGACATGTCAGGCTATTTCAACACACAAACCGCAAGCCGCGCAGCAGCAAGCCCGCTGGCGCTGCCTTGGGCGCTGATTTTGTTGGCTTTTGTGGGCGGTGTGGCCTTGCAGCTGCAAGAGCCGCGTTTGGCTGCGCAGATTGGGTATTTAAAAATATTGGCAACGTTTTTGGCCATTGTCGCCGTCATATGGTCATATGTTGCTATTAAAAAAGAAGTGGTGTGGTTTACCAGACGCTGTGTGCCTGCGCTGGCTATTGCAGCGGCACTGGCCTTGGGCTTTGCGTCCACGGGTCTGCGGGCGCTGCATTTTGCGGATTCTGCGCTGGATGCGACGCTGGAGGGGCGCGACATCGTGGCCACAGGTTGGGTGGCGGCTATGCCGCACACCAACGAATCGGGCACGCGCTTTCGGCTGAAGGTCGAAGCGGCCACGCTGGATGGGCAGCCAGTGGCTTTGCCTGCGCTGCTGGACTTGAGCTGGTACGGCGGGGTGTTCAAAACCGAAGACAGCACCGAAAACGCCTTGGCCGAGTTGATTCGCCACAACGCGCCACTGCGCGCTGGCGAGCGCTGGCAAATCACCGTGCGCCTCAAAGCCCCGCATGGCAACCGCAACCCCCACGGTTTTGACTACGAGCTATGGGTTTGGGAGCAGGGCGTGCAGGCCACGGGCTATGTGCGGGCCACTGCGCGTGACCTTGCGCCGCGTCGCATGGGCTCCACTTGGAATGCCCCCATTGCGCAATTGCGCCAAACCGTGCGCGATGCAATTTACGCCCGCGTGGCCAACCCGCGCTGGGCAGGCGTGGTGGCGGCGCTGGTGGTGGGCGACCAAAACGCCATTGAGCGGGCCGACTGGGACACCTACCGCGCCACGGGCGTGGCGCATTTGATGAGCATATCGGGTTTGCACATCACCATGTTTGCTTGGGGTGCGGCGCTGGTTGTGGGCTGGCTGTGGCGCAGGTCATACCGGCTGTGCAGCGCGGTGTCTGCGCCTTCGGCGGCGCTTGTGTGCGGCGTGGTGCTGGCGGGGCTGTATGCGCTGTTTAGCGGCTGGGCTCTGCCGGCGCAGCGCACGGTGCTCATGCTGTGCACCGTGGCGCTGCTGCGCTTGGCAGGCGCACGCTGGCCTTGGCCGCTGGTGTGGCTGCTGGCCATGGCGGTGGTGTGTGTGGGAGACCCATGGGCACTTTTGTCGGCAGGGTTTTGGCTAAGCTTTGTGGCGGTGGGGGTGTTGTTTGCCAGCGGAGCGGGTTCATTCATCTCTGAAAATACTACTAAAAATATAGCTAATAATGACCATATGACGGTGACATCTGGCAATTTTTTCTTAAAAATGCGGTGGTGGCTGTTCACTTGGTTGGGTAAGCAGGCCGCTGCCCTGTTCAAAGAGCAATGGGTCATCACTTTGGCGCTTGCGCCCCTGTCGGTGCTGCTGTTTGGGCAACTGTCGGTGGTGGGGCTGCTGGCCAATGCGCTGGCTATTCCTTGGGTCACGCTCGTTGTCACGCCGCTGGGCATGGCGGGCATGCTGTTTGCGCCGCTGTGGGATGCCGCCGCATGGAGCTTGCAGGCGCTTGACTGGTTGCTGGGCGGCTTGGCTAGCCTTGGCTGGGCGCAGCTGTCGTTTCCTGCGCCGCCGCTGTGGCTGGCGGTGCTGGCCACAGCGGGTGGGCTGCTAGCGGCCATACCGCTGCCGTGGTTTGTGCGCTGGCTGGGCGTGCCCTTGATATTGCCCATTTTTTTAATCACGCCACAGCGCCCAGCCGTGGGTGAATTTGAGCTTTTGGCCGCCGACATAGGGCAGGGCAATGCCGTGTTGGTGCGCACCGCCAGCAAGAGCCTGCTTTATGACGCAGGCCCACGCTTCTCGCGCGAGAGCGATGCAGGCCAGCGCACCCTGGTGCCCCTGCTGCGGGCATTTGACGAAACGCTAGACACATTGGTCATCAGCCACCGCGATGCAGACCACAGCGGCGGTGCGGCAGCTGTTTTAAATATGCAGACAAAAGCCAAGCTGCTCAGTTCTATCGAAGCGGCCAACGAGCTGCAAGCCATTCGCCCCGCGCAGCGCTGCACTGCGGGGCAAAAATGGACGTGGGACGGCGTAGATTTTGAAATTTTGCACCCGCAGACGGCAGACTACGAACGAGACAGCAAATCCAACGCCATGAGCTGCGTGTTGCGCATTTCAAGCGTGGGAAACAAGCAAACCGCCTTGCTCACAGGCGATATTGAAGCCGCGCAAGAGGCCAGTTTGGTACAAGC
>JANOYR010000170.1:0-10379 GCA_031428975.1 Polaromonas sp.
CCCCGGCATGAGGGAGCGGCGGGAGAGCCAAAACGCTGCTCGGGCGCGATTGCTAAGCCATATACACATACGAAACAAATGAAAAAACCCGCGCAGAGTAGCTCTGGCGCGGGTTGGTGAGAAGCTGGGTTAGCCAGCTTGGGTCAGTTTACTTCAAGGTAACTTCCACGCGGCGGCTCTCAGCGGCAGAAGTTGCGCCTGCGGTGATGTTTTCAGGCTTTTTCAGCTCGATTTGCTTTTCTGAAATGTCAGCCAAAAGTAGCAGATCGCGCACTGCAAAAGCGCGTTGTTTGGCGAGTTCAGCATTTTTCACGGGGTCGCCGCTTGCATCCACATAGCCGCTGATCACGGCTTTTTTGCCTGCTTTCACGCCTGCGGTGATGTCTTTGAGCGCTGCGCCACCGTCTTTGGGCATATCGGCTTTGCCAGAGGCAAAATAGAACTTGACCACGCCGCCTTCTACCTTCACGCTGGCCGCGTCAGATGCAGCTTGCGCTGCGGCGGTCATGGATGCGTCGGTTTTGGCGGTGACTGCGCCAGCGGCAGCGCCAGCATCAGCTGCGGCCGCTGCACCCGCATCGGCAGGCTTGGCAGCCTCTGCGGCTGGGGCTGCAGGTGTGGCGGGCGTAACCGCAGCTGGTGTAGCCATGGCGGCAGCGCCAGCGGCCACCGCTACAGCAGCCACAGGGGCTACCACAGCGGGCGCAGCAGGCTTGCCGTGAATCTGCATCATCAATGGCACGATCAGCAGCGCCACAATGTTGATGATCTTGATCAACGGGTTCACAGCAGGACCTGCGGTGTCTTTGTAGGGGTCGCCCACCGTGTCGCCAGTGACGGCGGCTTTGTGGGTGTCAGAGCCTTTGCCGCCGTGGTTGCCGTCTTCGATGTATTTCTTGGCGTTGTCCCACGCACCGCCGCCGGTACACATGGAAATAGCCACAAACAAGCCGGTCACAATCGTGCCCATGAGCAAGCCGCCCAGTGCCGCAGGGCCAAGGGCCAAGCCCACCACAATCGGCACTACCACGGGCAAGAGTGATGGAATCATCATTTCTTTAATGGCAGCAGTGGTGAGCATGTCAACGGCTGCGCTGTAATCTGGCTTGCGTTTGCCCGCCATGATGGCACCATCGGCAAACTGGCGGCGCACTTCCACCACCACTGAGCCCGCTGCGCGGCCCACGGCCTCCATGGCCATTGCGCCAAAGAGGTAAGGAATCAAACCACCAATAAAGAGGCCAATGATGACCATAGGGTCAGACAAATCAAAGCTAATGGCTTTGCCGTAGGCTTCCAACTTGTGGGTGTAGTCAGCAAACAGCACCAGTGCTGCCAAGCCAGCCGAGCCAATGGCGTAGCCCTTGGTCACGGCCTTGGTGGTGTTGCCCACGGCATCTAGCGGGTCGGTCACGTCACGCACGCTGGCTGGCAGCTCGGCCATCTCGGCAATGCCGCCTGCGTTGTCAGTAATAGGGCCATAGGCATCAAGTGCCACAACGATACCAGCCATGCTGAGCATGGAGGTAGCTGCAATGGCAATGCCATACAGGCCGGCGAGCTTGAATGCGCACCAGATAGCTGCGCAAACAAATAACACAGGCCATGCGGTGGAGCGCATGGACACGCCAAGGCCAGCAATGATGTTAGTGCCGTGGCCGGTGGTGGAGGCTTGGGCGATGTGTTTCACAGGCGCGTATTGCGTGCCGGTGTAATACTCGGTGATCCAAACCAGAGCACCAGTCAAAATCAAGCCTACTGCGCAAGCGCCAAACAGCGCCATTTGTGTGCCAGCGGCTTTAATCGCGTTGTCAGGCATCAGCCATGTGGTCACAAAGTAAAAAGCAATCAGCGACAAGCCGCCAGCCACCGCTAAGCCTTTGTAAAGCGCTGGCATCACGTTTTTCATGCCAGGCGAAGCCTTGACAAAGAAGCAACCAATGATCGATGCAATGATCGACACTGCGCCCAGGGCTAGCGGATACACCACAGCGGCAGTGCCAGCACCAGTCACGAGCAATGCGCCCAGCACCATCGTAGCAATCAAAGTGACGGCATAGGTTTCAAACAAGTCAGCGGCCATGCCAGCGCAGTCGCCCACGTTGTCGCCCACGTTGTCGGCAATCACGGCTGGATTGCGTGGGTCATCTTCGGGGATGCCTGCTTCCACTTTGCCCACCAAGTCTGCGCCCACGTCAGCGCCTTTGGTGAAAATACCGCCGCCAAGGCGCGCAAAAATCGAGATCAGCGACGAACCAAAAGCAAAACCGATCAATGGATTGAGCATTTTGGCCAAGTTTTTGTCAGGCGTGAGGTTGCCGTTGCCCACCAAAAACCAGTAAAACGCGGTCACACCCAAGAGGCCAAGACCCACCACCAGCATGCCAGTGATAGCACCGCCGCGAAACGCAACGTCTAAAGCAGGGCCAATGCCTTTGGTGGCAGCTTGGGCGGTGCGCACATTGGCTTTGACCGACACATTCATGCCGATAAAGCCGCATGCACCCGAGAGCACTGCGCCAATGATGAAGCCCATGGCGGACATGCCGTCTAGGAAAACGCCAATCAATACCGCCAGCACTACACCAACGATGGTGATGGTTTTGTATTGGCGCGCCAGATAAGCAGCCGCGCCCGTTTGAATAGCGGCTGCAATCTCTTGCATCCGCGCGTTGCCCGCGTCTTGCGCGAGAATCCAACTGCGTGCCCATATGCCGTAACCTACGGCGATAAGCCCACAAACTAGCGCCAGAATCAGCGCTGAATTGCCAGTCATAAAAAGTACTCCTAGTTTTACTTGACGAAGAAGGTACAACGCTTGAGCTATTGAAGCGATAAGCCTCGTACCTGCTGCGTTGCTTCCTCGTCTTGCAAACAGCAGACGAATGGCCAACAGTCGCAATGTAGCCGCAAAATGTGACATTTTTACGGCCAAGCAAGCGCCATGAAAGTAAAATCAGGGTTAATCCTAGGCTAATCGTTTTTTTAAGTGGAGTTTTACTATGTCCCTCGATCGCGTCCAACCGGGCAAAAATGCCCCCCATGAATTCAACGTCATCATCGAAATTCCGATGAATGCCGATCCGATCAAATACGAAGTGGACAAAGAAAGCGGCGCAATTTTTGTCGACCGCTTCATGTCTACATCGATGCACTACCCCACCAACTACGGCTATGTGCCCAAAACACTCAGCGGTGATGGCGACCCTGTTGATGTGTTGGTTATTACGCCCGTGCCCTTGATGCCCGGTGTGGTGGTGACCTGCCGCGCCATCGGCATCCTAAAAATGACCGACGAAGCCGGAGAAGACGGCAAAGTGCTGGCTGTGCCAATCGACAAAAAATGCTCGCTGTACAGCCACTGGAAAAAGCCAGAAGACATGAACCCGCTGCGCCTGAAAACCATTGCCCACTTTTTTGAGCACTACAAAGACTTGGAAGAAGGCAAGTGGGTCAAGATCAACGGCTGGGAAGGGCTAGATGCTGCGCTCAAAGAAATCAGCGATGGCATTGCGGCCTATGCCAAGACAGCGCAAAAATAAGTAGCAGAGCTCAGGCGCGTGCCTGCGCCACAGCCCCTCACTGCTGGTCTTGCCCTGTGCCCCGCAGTTCGCCTATTCTGCCGACAAAGCGTCCAAATTGTGCCAAATGGCGGCGCAGTCGGACGGCCTATCGTCTGGGCTTTTGGCCATGAGTTTTGACAGCAGGGGCTGGAAAGCAGCGTGCGCCGCTGGCAAGCTGGGCACTTGCCCATACAAATGTCTGGCCAGCAGGGTATCGAGCGTGTCGGCTAAATACGGTTTTTCGCCAGTCAGCAGTTCGTAAAGCATCACGCCTAGGCTGTAAAAGTCGGAGCGGTTGGTCACCTCTTTGCTGGCTGCTTGCTCGGGGCTCACGTAATACGGTGTCCCCACGATTTGGCCGTGTAGCGTTTTCACCAAAGCATTGGTGTCCATGCGGACGCTTTTAACAATACCAAAATCGACCAACACTAGCTCACCAGAGCCACGAAACATCAGGTTATCGGGCTTTAAGTCTCGGTAAACCAAGCCCAAAGAGTGGATTTTGGACAAGGCACTGACAATTTGACGCAACAAATCTAATACCCGAGGCGGTTGGGGCCGCTTGGCTATTTCGGACTTCAGATCGCCGCCACTGAGGTATTCCATCGCAATATACGCATAGTCGTCGCTAAAGCCTTGGTCGTAAATGCGTGCAATATGGTGGTGCTCAATACTGGCCAAAATTGCGTAT
Source organism: Polaromonas sp. (assembly GCA_031428975.1). Lineage (GTDB taxonomy): Bacteria > Pseudomonadota > Gammaproteobacteria > Burkholderiales > Burkholderiaceae_C > JAAFIP01. Next base: position 4,255 of record JANOYR010000170.1, read on the forward strand.
TCTTGGATAAAACGCCGCATCATGTCGGGATCACTTTGCAAGTTGGTATGCAAAACTTTGAGCACCACTTCTTGGCCTCGCTTGGTGTGGTTGTTGTCAAACCGCGCCAAAAACACATCGCTCATGCCCCCTTCGCCCAGTTTTTTGACCACCTCGTAGCCTTTGAATCGGTGTGAATTCAGGGCATTGAAAGTGCCGGACTGCAAGCTCCACAAAGAGTCTTTTAGTGCGTCTTTGGCGGCGCGGGCGGTTTGCTGCGAGTTTTCGTGCACAGCAGCCAAAATACTGGCATTGCCAGCGCTTGATCCAGACAAGGTAAGGTGAAAATCAACGCTGGAAGCGGTGTTGGTGTTAAGGCTAGCGCTAGGCAAGCGCTGCAAGCCCATGAGTTCGCATGCCGCTACAGGTGCATCACGCCCTCGAATACTGACCACTTGTTCGCGCCCCGTGCGCACTAGCGCTCCTGCGAGTCCAACAACATCGCGGCTACAGGCTATCGTCCAGCCAAACTCCTTGCTGGCGCTTTGAAGCCGCGCAGCTATGTTCACGCTGTCTCCCAAGGGCGTAGTCTCAGCAGATTCACCAGTGCCCAAGCGGCCTAGGCTCACTTGGCCACAATGCACGCCAATTCCTATCGCAAACTCTGGTAAGCCTCGCGCACCTACATGGGCACGTATCCATGCCCTAAAATCTAGGGCGACTTGTTCGAGCGCCAAGGCTGCGCTAAGCGCCCTTCTGGCGTGCGGCATGGCGCTGGGGTCGGTGGGATGGTCTTCAAATAAGACCATTAGTCCATCCCCCATCAGCTTGAGGTAGCTGCCGCCATGGGCCAGTACTGGTTGGCAGGCGCGGTCAAAATAATGGCTGAGCATGGCCGCTAATTCTTGCGCAGAAAGGCGTTCAGCCATGGTGGTGAAATTGCGGATATCGGCAAACAGCACGCTTGCAACCATATTTGCTTTTTTCTGCGTGGAGGCGCTGGTGCGTTGGTTTGGTGTGGCAACCGCCGAGGCTAACACCTGGGGCATAGTATGGGCCAAAGATGGGCGCGCAAAAAGATTGGGCGGCATCGTTTGCGCCAAAGCGTCGCGCTTGTAGTGTTGGGTGAACATTTCGCGCATCCGAGATTCGCTGCTGCTAACCGCCGCTTGAACTGCATGGGAAACAGCGTATTCTTTGGCTTGCGTGAACCGCGCCACGCGCTGTTGCTGGGCAGCGATTGCCTCTAGCAACTCTTCGCGTTTGAAGGGTTTGGTCAAATAATCATCGGCACCAAGCCGCATGCCTTTGCGCATATTGGTGCGGTCATCGGCTGCGGTGAGCATAATCACCGCAGTGGTTGACAGCTCGGGCAATTCGCGCAAAGCCGCCAGCATTTCAAAACCGTCCATCATGGGCATATTGATGTCGGTGATGATGATGTCGGGCAGCATAGACCGAGCGATTACTAGTCCGTGCTGTCCGTTGGGTGCTGTCGCCACCTCAAAACCCTCAAGCGACAGCAAGCGCTCCACGTTTTTGCGGATGGCTTCCTCGTCGTCCACAATGAGCACGCTGGGCATGGCAGTATTGATCTTGGTTGGTTTTGGTATGCGATGGTAAACTGAAAAAATGCCTTTAGACATGATGCAAACAACTTACAGAAGCTTGCTTGAAAAAGCAGACCGTGCCATTTTTTTCGTTCAAGAGGGAAAAATTGCTTACTGCAACCCTGTGGCGGCGTTGTTTTTTAAGACGCAGTCTGGCGCACTGCTTGGCACAGAGTCCCTCCATTTGATCCACCCAGAAGACCGCATGGTGGTCTTACAAAAGCGCGATGCATTGCTTGCGGGAGACGTGGTGGACAGTTTTGAAGCGCGAACTATTTCCCCGCCAAGTCTGCAGATTACGCAGAACACCCAAATTTCTTGGTGCAAAGTGTTTGGCACGCTGGTGCAATGGCAAAACAAGCCTGCATTGTTGCTTTTTTTGAATGATGTCACGGCGCAGCGTACCGCAGAAGAAAAAATGCGTTTGGCACTGGCGCAAGAAAAAGAGCTAGGAGACCTTAAGACCCGCTTTGTCTCGATGGCTTCGCACGAGTTTCGAACGCCTTTGGCCACTATCCAAACCTCTTCAGAGCTGCTAGAGCATTACAACGACCGTTTGAGCCCAGACCAGCGGCGCGAGGCGGTGCATGACATCCAACAGGCCGTGCAACGCATACAAGCCATGATTGACAATTTTATGAGCTTTGGCTTGATGGCCGCTGGCACACTGCACGCTCGCTTGCAAGCGGTGCCCGTGCAAGAGGTGCTGAGAATGGCGGTAGCCCAAAGTGCCACCGCAGACGGACACCAGCATCTGGTGATAGTGGAGTTTGATGTGTCGGTCAGCGCGTCGCTGCATTTGATGCTCGACGAAACATTGTTTCACCAAATTGTGGGCAATCTGGTGGGCAATGCATGCAAATACTCAGCGGCTGGAACCAGCGTGCAGGTGCGGCTAGAACAGGTGGGCGACGGTCGCGCAACATGGTTGATGTTGCGGGTACGAGACCAAGGTATTGGTATTCCTCAAGCAGACCTGCCAAGACTGTTTGATTCGTTTGCTCGCGCCTCCAATGCTGGTTCAGTGAAGGGCACTGGTTTGGGGCTGGCAATTGTGCAAAGGGCGCTTGAGGCGCATGGTGGACGCATTGAGGTGCGCTCCCAGCTAGGGCAGGGCAGTAGCTTTGAAGCCTTTTTGCCTTGGCAACCTGCAAGCAATTACCACACCTTAGATGCGGACTTGAGTGCGCAAGCGCAGACCTTTTAGAGGAGCGTTAAGCCCGCTTAGGATTGGGGAAAACCAAGGCTTGCAAACCCAGCATGGAAGGCCGAACAAAGGCAGACCATTGCCCATGCGGCTGGCTCAAGCGATCCGCCACAGCCCACCAAACGCTTGGATTAAGGCCGATTCCAAAATGGCTGGCCACTACTTCGATGTTTTCTAAATGTGGATTGCGGTCGTCTTGCTTTTGAATACTGGCCTTCCAAGCGACGATGCCGTCAGAACGCGAATAAATACTGGTAGTGGGGCAGGCAGGCGGTATGTGCAAGTCGTAGTTTTCAGCTTCTCGCTCGGCTGCGCGTCCCGAGGCCATTTCGTATAAGCGCCAAGCATTGGTGGATTTAGGGCCACCCGCAAAAGGCGTGCCCAAGGTGACCACGCAGCGTGCCATCTCTGGCAGTGCTTTGGCAATCTCGCGGGCGTAAACACCGCCCAAGCTCCAGCCAATCAGGCTCACACGTTCACCAGTTTGGGCAAATAAATCACGCACTTGGTTTTTTGCCGCTTCTAGCACACCAGCCCGTGGACCAAAATTGAATCCTTGGTCCCAACCGTAGGGCAGGTAACCCAGACCACTGAGGTATTTGCGCAAAGGCACAGTGCTGCTGTCGCTGGCGGAAAGGCCAGGAAACACCACCACGGCATGGCGTTCGCCACGCGGCGCACGCTGCAACACTGGCCATGCAGGCAACACAGATCCAAACTCCCAAGGGGCACGCATTTCTAAGGCTAATAGCGCCCAATTTGGAGGGGTGATGGCATCGTTATTGGGCATAGTAGCGGCGTAATCGGCGGTTATGAGCATATGCTTAGCGTACCACTGCCAGGGGGTGTCTTTGCTATCATTTTAGAGGTTGCACCCTTGGTTTTAGTCTCGCGCGAGACCTGGGCTCTAGGGGTTATTACTATTAATCGGGTGTTTGGCAAAAGGGCTGCGTGCATCTAAATGTTGCATGTAGTTATCGATACCCACCTTCTCGCGTTCTAAAAAACGTTCTACCGCATCGGCAAACTGCGGGTGCGCTAGCCAGTGCGCCGAATGGGTTTGCACCGGCATGAGGGCACGCGCCATTTTGTGCTCACCCTGTGCCCCGCCTTCAAAACGATCAAATCCGTTGGCAATGCACCAGCTAATAGGCTGGTAGTAACAAGCTTCAAAATGCAGGCAATCCACCCTTGCCAACGCTCCCCAGTAACGCCCGTAGGCTATTTTTAAGGGTTTTGAGGCAGATGTCATTGTCGCATCGTCATATATTGCTATCAAAGAGCTAGCAATTGCTTGCCCCTCTATTTCTCCAATAAAAAGCAACCAGTCGTTCACCATGTCGCTGGCCATGCTACTGAAAAAACTGCGCGAGAGATAGGGCGCATTGCCGTGCTCTAAATAGGTGCGCTCGTAGCAGGTATAAAAAAACTCCCAATCCGCTTGCGTGATGTCTGCTCCCCTTGCATGGCGAAATACCACGCCAGCTTCACTGACTTTTCGGCGCTCTTGGCGGATTTTTTTACGCTTTTCTTGGTTTAGGCTGTTCAAAAAGGCATCGAAGCTTTCAAAGCTTGCCGCAGATGCCGCATTTTTCCAATGGAATTGCACTGTTTGGCGCTGCATCCAACCCAGTGCTGCTGCTGCATCCAAGTCGTCTTGGGCTGCAAAAAGCATGTGCGCAGAAGAAATTCCTTTGTCTTGACACCATTTTTGCACCTCTGCTAGCAAGGCCAGCCGCGTCTTTGCGTCCCGCGCCAGCAGGCGAGCGCCAGGCACGGGGGTGAAAGGTGGCGCAATTAAGGCCTTGGGGTAATACTGCAGGCCGTGCTGGGCGTAGGCATTGGCCCAAGCAAAGTCAAACACATATTCGCCGTAGGAGTGGGTTTTCAGATACACCATGCAGGCGGCCACCAGCGCTTGGCCTTGCCAAAGGGTGATGGCATGCGGTGTCCAACCTGTTGCGGGGCTTGCGCTGGCGCTGCTGTCCATAGCGGCCAAATATGCATGGCACATGAAAGGCGTGGGGACATTTTGCGCCGCAAGTAGTGCATTCCAAGCGTGAGAAGACACGTCTTGCACATGGGGCAATACGCGGGTGACATAATCGGTATCAATGACCATAAAAATCTGTGTTGCCCAACTCAATTATCTCGTCGGCGATATGCCGGGGAATGCCGCCAAAATCGTCGCTGCTGCACGCACCGCCTACGAGGGCGGCGCGAACCTGCTGCTCACCAGCGAGCTGTCAATCTGCGGGTATGCCGCCGAGGATCTATTCCTGCGTCCCGCTTTTATTGCAGCCTGTGATGATGCCGTAAAAAGCATCGCTTTGCAGACGGCGGACCTCAAAGACCTGTGTATTGTGGTTGGGCATCCCACGGGGGGCGATGTGCGCAGCAAGTCGGTGTCGGTGCAGCAGCGTTACAACGCGGCCACTGTGGTACAAAATGGCCGTTTGATTGAAACCTATGCCAAACGCGAACTGCCCAATTACCAAGTATTTGACGAGCGCCGCTATTTCACGCCCGGGCATGGAGTCTGCGTGTTTCAGGCGGGGCAGGGCGCGGATGCGGTGTGCGTAGGTCTGCTGATTTGTGAAGACGCCTGGTTTGACGAACCCGCTGCACTAGCCAAGTCCGCTGGCGCGCAGCTACTGGCAGTGCTCAATGCCTCGCCTTTTCATGTGGGCAAAGGTGGCGAACGGGTGGCACGCATGGCCGAACGCGCCCGCGCGGTAGGGCTGCCCTTGGTGTATGCGCACATGGTGGGAGGGCAAGACGAGGTTGTATTTGACGGTGCATCATTTGCCGTCGGTGCAGATGGTGCTTTGTTGGCGCAAGCCCCTATTTTTACAGAAAATTTGTTCAATGTCACCGTAAATACGTCATACGACGCTATTAAAATAGAAGCATCTATTTTGCCTGTACCGCAAAGTGATGATGCCCAATTGTGGGAAGCCTTGGTGCTGGGCGTGCGCGACTATATTGGCAAAAATGGCTTTCCATCAGTCTTGTTGGGCTTGTCTGGTGGCATCGATTCGGCCTTGGTCTTGGCCATTGCAGTCGATGCACTGGGAGCTGACAAAGTCCGCGCTGTGATGATGCCATCGCCCTACACCGCTGACATTAGCTGGATAGATGCCCGCGAGATGGCGCAACGCCTTGGCGTGCGTTATGATGAAATTTCAATACTGCCAGAATTTGAGGCCTTCAAAAAGTCGCTCGCTGCTGATTTTGCTGGACTGGCTGAGGACACTACCGAGGAAAATATCCAAGCGCGAATTCGCGGCACGCTGCTGATGGCATTGAGCAATAAATTTGGCTCCATT
>JANOYR010000171.1:0-8953 GCA_031428975.1 Polaromonas sp.
TCTATGAGTTGGCCCAATCCATCGGGCAATGCCGACACACAAGGCGAGGGGGCGCTGGTGGCGCGCACGGTCGAGGTCGATACCGCCCTGCACAAAGTCACCTTTGACAGTGGTTTTCAACACCTGTGTACCCAGCGCGTGGCCCAAGACGGCCCGCTGTATGCCCTGCCCATGCTCAGCGTGGACGGCCAAGAATTTACCGCCTTGCCGCAAACGCCCGTGCAGGGCCAACCCACCATGCGCATTTTTGGCTTTGGCCCAGAAGGCAAAGGCTGCGAGCCACGCGCCGCATTTGCCTTCGCCAGCGGCAAGACGATATTCGGTTTTCCACCCGAAAAACAAGCAATTGCACCGAATTTACCCACAATTGCAGCACTTTCGCCCACTACAGGCGCAGATTTGGCCTATGAAATCAATGGTCAAGTTTGGTGGTTCAACCGCTTTCTTAACCAAGCCTTTAATCTTGCGCCGTATTTAGAGCCCAGTCGCTTGCCCAACCCGCCCTTAGACGCACCAAGCAAGCAATCGCTGATTGCCAGCGCCTTCCCCGGCATCACCCGCGACGGCCGCGTTATGTATGCCGCCAACTGGCAAACCTGCCGTGCCCCCACCCCCAGCGCCCCCACCCCGGTCTGCACCGAGCGCCCGGGCTACATCATTGCCGACCCTTACCAAAGCAATGCCTACCAAAGCTTTTTGCGCCCATACAAAGGCGCGGCGCGGCGTCAATGCATCACGCAGGGCGATGTCCAAGCGCAACGCGCCGCCTTTAGTTCGCTGCACGCCCTTGAAAACCGCCACTAAGGCGTAAAATAAGCACTCTAGGGGCTGTACTGGTTTCGACGAGGACTGGACGTCTTGTAGGGCATGTCGAGCTGAATGTGCTCGTAAAACAAATTCAAAAAAACTAACTGCAAACGACGAACGTTTCGCACTCGCAGCTTAATCGCTGAGAGGCTTGCAACATCTCTCCGGTGGGATGGGCAAAGGGGCTTTGGAGCAATCTAGAGCGTCTCGGCTGCAAGCTTATTTACATCGGATGGCTGCTCACGGGTGACTTGAAAAGCAGCGAGACAATAGGTCACTGGTCTGGTAGGTAGCGTGTCGTTGCGCGACCCATTGGGCGAGACTCAAACCAATCGACTACACATGTAGAACTGCAAGGAAAAAGGTGTTCGGACGCGGGTTCAATTCCCGCCAGCTCCACCATTTTTAGAGTCATCAATGCCGCGCATTGGTAAAAAAACCTAATAAATTCAAAAGTTTATTAGGTTTTTTTGCTTTCAAATGGAGGCATCGCGCAATGACTAGCGATCGCAGACGGGATTCCTACAATAATACCTGTGTGACACAGCGCCCCCACAAAACCAATTAAAAAAGGAATCCCCCCATGACGAGCACCCAACAACGCGCCGCACTACAGCGACAAATCTGGCAAATTGCCAACGATGTACGCGGCGCGGTCGATGGCTGGGATTTCAAGCAATATGTACTGGGCACGCTGTTTTACCGCTTTATCAGCGAAAACTTCTGCGCCTACATCGAAGGCGGTGATGACAGCATCCACTATGCGCAGCTCCAAGACAAGGTCATTTCCCCCGCGATCAAAGACGATGCCATCAAAACCAAAGGCTACTTTCTCTACCCCAGCCAGCTTTTTGCCAACATCGTCGCCAGCGCCCATGCCAGTGAAAGCTTAAATACCGATCTTGCAGCTATCTTTGCAGCCATAGAAAGCTCTGCCAACGGTTACCCCTCTGAGCGTGACATCAAAGGTCTATTTGCAGACTTTGACACCACCAGCAACCGCTTGGGCAATACCGTAGCCGACAAAAACACCCGATTAGCCGCCGTGCTCAAAGGCGTCGCTGCGCTAGACTTTGGTGATTTTGATGGCAGCCACATTGACCTGTTTGGCGATGCCTACGAATTTCTCATTTCTAACTACGCCGCCAATGCCGGTAAATCTGGCGGCGAGTTTTTTACGCCGCAACATGTCTCTAAGCTGATTGCCCAGCTAGCCATGCACAAGCAAACCAGCGTCAACAAGATTTACGACCCCGCCTGTGGCTCTGGCTCGCTGCTCTTGCAAGCCAAAAAGCACTTTGATGCCCACATCATTGAAGACGGATTTTTTGGCCAAGAGCTCAACCACACCACGTATAACTTGGCGCGGATGAACATGTTCTTGCACAACATCAATTACGACAAATTCAACATCCAGCTGGGCGACACCCTGCGCCAGCCGCATTTTGCTGACGACAAGCCCTTTGATGCCATCGTCTCCAACCCGCCATATTCGGTCAAATGGATCGGCGACAGCGACCCTACCCTCATCAACGACGAGCGCTTTGCGCCCGCAGGCATCCTCGCCCCCAAATCCAAGGCCGATTTCGCATTTGTATTGCACTGCTTAAGCTACCTGTCTAGCAGAGGCCGCGCCGCCATCGTCTGCTTTCCTGGCATTTTTTACCGTGGCGGCGCGGAAGCCAAAATCCGCCAATATTTGGTAGACAACAACTATGTAGAAACCGTCATATCGCTAGCGCCCAATCTGTTTTATGGCACCACCATTGCTGTGACGATTTTGGTGCTTTCCAAACACAAGCCAGACAGCACCACCCAGTTCATCGATGCCAGCGGCCTGTTTGATAAAAAAACCAACAACAACGAGCTGTCCGAAAAGCATATCGACCAGATCATGCAAGCGTTTGACAGCAAAGCCAATATTGACCACTTTGCCCAATCCATCCCCAATGAGAAGGTAGCCGCCAATGATTACAACCTCTCGGTCAGCAGCTATGTGGAAGCCAAAGACACCCGCGAAGTGGTGAACATTGGGCAACTCAACGCCGAACTGAAAATAACAGTTGTAAAGATTGACCAGTTGCGCAAAGACATTGATGCCATCGTGGCGGAGATTGAAGGCCAGGAGCAGCAGGCATGAGCGAAGCACAAAATAAAATCAAACTCTTTGAAACGCAGCAAGTGCGCACCGAATGGGATGCTGAAGCCGAAAAGTGGTGGTTTTCTGTCGTTGATGTGATTCAAATTTTGAGCGACCAACCCAATCATGACCGCGCCAGAAAGTACTGGAGCGTCATGAAAACGCGTATGAAACAAGAGGGCGCTCAACCGACTACGATTTGTAGTCAGTTGAAAATGCAAGCGCCAGACGGAAAAATGCGCCTGACTGACGAATGGGACAAAGCGGGCGTGCAGCGCGGGCAGGAATACGCCGCCCTGACCGATCTCATGAGCCGCGTGTGGAGCGGCATGGCCACGCGTGAATACAAACAGCACAAAGGCCTGAAAAAAGAGAACCTGCGCGACAACATGACCAACACCGAACTGGTGCTTAACATGCTGGCCGAAGTGGCCGCCACCGACATCTCACAGGTGCGCCAGCCCGAAGGCTTTGAGCAAAGCGCAGAAGTGGCCCAAGAAGGCGCAAAAACCGCCAAAGCCGCCCGCCTGCAACTGGAGAAAAGCACTGGCAAATCTGTAGTCAGCAAGCTGAGCGCCAAGCAGCTTGGGCAAGCAACTGTCAACCAACAGTTGACAGTTCAAAAGAGGAGTCTTAAAAAATGAGCGACTTGAGTTTTTTGGACAAGCTGCTGGAGGGGGTTCATGTGGAGTGGGAGCCGCTGGGGGATGTATTTGACATGCAGGCTGGGCAGCATATTTCTGCCACCGAGATCATGAAAGAAGCCGCATCAGAGCATATGTATCCGTGTTACGGAGGAAATGGTGTTCGAGGTTTTGTTACAAAAAATAGTCATGATGGAGCACATTTACTGATCGGGCGTCAAGGCGCGTTATGTGGAAACGTGCAGAGAGTTCATGGTAAGTTTTATGCAACGGAGCATGCTGTAGTCGTTAGTAGCAAGGGCAAGATTAATATTGACTGGGCGTTTCACTTGCTGACGCAAATGAACTTGAACCAATATGCTTCGCAATCCGCGCAGCCCGGCTTAGCTGTAGGAAAACTTGAGAATCTAAAAATCCCAGTCCCACCCCTTGCCGTTCAAAGTGAAATTGTCCGAATTTTGGACAATTTCACGGAGCTTACAGCGGAGCTTACAGCGGAGCTTACAGCGGAGCTTACAGCCCGCAAAAAACAATACAACTACTACCGCGATCAGTTGTTGAGTTTTGAAGATGGGGGAGTGGAGTGGAAGACGTTGGGGGAAGTAGCTGAATATTCAAAGAAACGAATTAACAGCAATCAGCTCGATAAAACTAATTATGTCGGCGTTGATAATCTTCTACAGAATCGTGCAGGGAAAGCAGAATCTATCTACGTACCAACAGAAGGTAATTTAACCCAGTACTGCAACGGCGACGTTTTGATCGGAAACATTCGTCCATACCTCAAAAAGATATGGCTTGCAGATCGTGTCGGTGGCACCAATGGGGATGTGCTAGTTATTCATCCAACCGATGAAAAGTTAAATTCACGCTATCTGTATCAAATTTTGGCTGATGAGAAATTTTTTGAATACAACATGCAGCACGTCAAAGGCGCAAAGATGCCACGTGGAAGTAAAGACATGATCATGGAATATCGTATTCCTGTGCCAATCAAGTTAACCGAACAAGATCGGATTGTCACCACTTTGGAAAAATTCGATACTTTGACCAACTCGATCACCGAAGGCCTACCCCGCGAAATCGAACTTCGCCAGAAGCAATATGAGCATTACCGTGATCTGCTATTAAGTTTCCCTAAAGCGCAAGAGGTGACGGCATGAGCGATTCAGGTGGAAAAATCAAGCTGTTTGAATCGAAGCACATTCGCAGCGAGTGGGATGCGGAGGCTGAAAAATGGTGGTTTTCGGTGCTTGATGTGGTGGCCGTGCTGACCGATCAGCCCGACTACAAGAAAGTAAGAAACTACTGGAAATGGCTAAAAAACAAGCTGATCGCCGAAGGCAGTCAGTTGGTTAGTGCCACTAACCAACTGAAATTGACTGCTGCAGACGGCAAAAAATACCGGACCGATGTGGCAGACACGGCGCACATTTTGCGCTTGATTCAGTCCATTCCCAGCAAACGCGCCGAGCCTTTCAAGCTTTGGCTGGCCAAAGTGGGCAGCCAGCGCCTCGACCAGTTGCAAGACCCAGAGCTGTCCATTGACCAAGCGATGCTGGATTACAAGCGGCTAGGCTACTCCGACAACTGGATCAACCAGCGGCTCAAAAGCATTGAAATCCGCAAAGAGCTGACCGATGAATGGAAGAAGCATGGCTTGCAAGAGGGCGCAGAGTTTGCCTTTTTAACCGATGTAATCTACAAAACCTGGGCAGGCAAAACCGCTAAAGAATACAAGCAGCACAAAGGCCTCAAAAAAGAAAATCTGCGTGACAACATGACCAATACGGAATTGGTGATGAATATGTTGGCGGAATTGTCCACCAAAGAAATTTCTGAAGCCGTGCAGCCGCAGACGCTGCCAGAGCATGCGCGTGTGGCCAAGCGCGGCGGCGGGGTGGCCAAACAGGCGCGGCTACGGTTGGAAGCCGAAACGGGCAAAAAAGTCATCAGCCCGCAAAATGCCAAGCAAAACCAGCTGGCGAACGCAAGCCTGAAACTAGCGAGTAAAAAGCTGCCATGACTGACTACAAAACCATTGCCGAATCCAAAAACTTCATCATTTTGGACCAATATGCCAAGGATTGGCAGGTCAATGAGAGCTACCAGAGCGAAGCCAGTTTGGAGCGGGAGTTTATTCAGGATTTGCAGAATCAGGGCTATGAATTTTTGCCCGAGCTGAAAACGCCGCTGGCGCTGCTGGCCAATGTGCGTGCGCAGCTGCAGGCGCTCAATCGCGTGCAGTTCTCTGATGCCGAATGGCTGCGCTTTGTGCAATCTTGGCTAGACAAGCCCAGCGATGGCATGGTGGAGAAAACGCGCAAAATTCATGATGACTATATTCATGACTTTGTGTTTGACGACGGGCGCATTCAAAACATCTACCTGTTCGATAAAAAGAACCTTGCACGTAATAAGTTGCAGGTCATCAAGCAGTTTGAGCAAGTGGGCTCGCATGCCAACCGCTACGACGTGACGGTCTTGGTCAATGGTTTGCCGCTGGTGCAGGTGGAGTTAAAGAAGCGTGGCGTGGCGATTCGCGAGGCGTTTAACCAAGTGCACCGTTACAGCAAAGAGAGCTTTAACAGCGAGCAGTCTCTGTTTAAGTATTTGCAGCTGTTTGTGATTTCTAACGGCACCGACAGCCGATATTTTGCCAACACCACCCAGCGCAGCAAAAACAGCTTTGACTTCACCATGCATTGGGCCAAGGCTGACAACAGCTTGATCAAAGACCTGAAGGACTTTACTGCGACGTTTTTTCAAAAAAACACGCTGCTCAATGTGTTGCTGCAATACTCGGTGTTTGATGTGAGCGATGCGCTGCTGGTGATGCGCCCCTACCAAATTGCCGCCACCGAGCGCATGCTGTGGAAAATAAAATGCGCCTACCAAACCAAGAGCTGGAGCAACACGCACAGCGGCGGCTTTATCTGGCACACTACGGGCTCTGGCAAGACCTTGACCAGTTTTAAAGCAGCGCGCTTGGCCACAGAGCTGGAATTCATCGACAAAGTGTTTTTTGTGGTGGACCGCAAAGATCTGGATTACCAGACCATGAAGGAATACCAGCGCTTTTCGCCAGACAGCGTCAATGGCTCGGACAGCACCGCTGGTCTTAAGCGCAATTTGGACAAAGTGGACAACAAAATCATCGTCACCACTATCCAGAAGCTCAACCACTTGATGAAGACTGAGCAGGACTTGGCGGTTTACAGCAAGCAGGTGGTGTTTATTTTTGACGAATGCCACCGCAGCCAGTTTGGCCAAGCGCAGAAAAATCTCAAGAAAAAATTCAAGAAGTTTTACCAGTTTGGCTTTACTGGCACGCCAATTTTTTCGCAAAATGCGCTTGGCGCAGACACCACGGCCAGCGTGTTTGGGCATGAGCTGCATTCCTACGTCATTACGGATGCGATTCGGGATGAAAAGGTGTTAAAGTTTAAGGTGGACTACAACGATGTGCGCCCGCAGTTTAAAGCGATTGAAAGCGAGCTAGACGAGAAAAAACTCAGCGCGCACGAGAATAAGCAAGCTTTGCTGCACCCTGACCGTATCCGAGAAATTTCGCAATATATTTTGGACCATTTCCGGCAGAAAACGCACCGTTTGCAAGCCGCTGCAAAGGGGTTCAACGCGATGTTTGCGGTAAGCAGCGTGGATGCTGCCAAGCTGTATTACGAATCCCTGCAAGAATTGCAAAAGGGGCGTGATAAGCCCCTGAAAGTGGCCACTATCTTTTCGTTTGCCGCGAATGAAGAGCAAGATGCCGTGGGCGAAATTTTGGACGAGAGTTTTGAAGTTTCGGCCATGAGCAGCAGCGCCAAAGAATGTTTGAGCGCAGCCATTGCTGACTACAACGCGCTGTTTAAAACCAATTTCAGTGTAGACAGCAATGGTTTTCAAAACTATTACCGCGACCTTGCGCTGCGCGTGAAGAACCAGGATATTGATTTATTGATTGTCGTGGGCATGTTTTTGACGGGCTTTGATGCGCCTAGCCTTAACACCCTGTTTGTGGATAAAAACTTGCGCTACCACGGCTTGATGCAGGCTTATTCGCGCACCAATCGTATTTATAACGCTACCAAAACTTTTGGCAATATCGTCACTTTCCGCGATTTAGAGCAGGCCACTATCGACGCCATCACCTTGTTTGGTGACACCAACACGAGAAATGTGCTGCTGGAGAAAAGCTACAAGGAGTACATGGAGGGTTTTACTGATGTGGTGACGGGCGAAGCACGGCGCGGCTTTGTGGAGGTGGTTGCTGAGTTGGAGAAGCGTTTTCCCAAGCCTGATGAAATCATCAAGGAATCCGATAAAAAAGCCTTCGCAAAATTATTTGGTGAGTATTTGCGGGTTGAAAACGTGCTGCAAAACTACGATGAGTTTGCCACCCTCAAAGCCTTGCAAGGCGTTGACACGCAGGATGCAGAGGCTTTTGAAGCCTTTAAGGCGCAGCACCATGTGAGCGATGCGGATTGGGTGACGCTGCAAGCGATCAAGCTGCCCGCCGAGCGGCAAATTCAGGATTACCGCTCCACCTACAACGACGTTCGCGACTGGCTGCGGCGGGAAAAATCTGGCGCAGAGAAGGAAAAATCGACGATTGACTGGGATGACGTGGTCTTTGAGGTGGATCTGCTGAAATCGCAGGAAATCAACCTAGATTACATTTTGGAATTGATTTTTGAAAACAGTCGCAAAGTCAAAGACAAGGCTGCTTTGGTGGAGGATATGCGCCGAGTGATTCGTGCGAGCTTGGGTAATCGCGCTAAAGAGAGCTTGCTGGTTGACTTTATCAACCAAACCGATCTGGGCAAAATTGGCGACAAGGCCAGTGTGATGGATGCCTTTTACAGCTTTGCGCAGGCGGAAAAACAGCGCGAAGCGCAAGATTTGATCAACGCCGAGAGCCTGAATGCCGAGGCGGCAAGGCGCTACATGACGACCTCGCTTAAGCGGGAATTTGCCAGCGACAATGGCACAGAGCTTAATGCTTTGTTGCCCAAAATGAGCCCATTAAATCCGCAATACTTGACAAAAAAACAGAGCGTTTTCCAAAAAATTGCCGCTTTTGTTGAAAAGTTTAAAGAAGTGGGTGGGCAGGTCTAAATGGACTTCACCCGCGCATACATTCCCTACAATAGCCCCTATGAAACTCAGCGTCCCCATCACCATTGCCGACGAACTGTCGGACGACATTATTGCCTCGACTGCCATGCTTGACTTGGCCACTGGCGCTATCCACCGCGTGGAATACGACGACTATGACGCGGCGCTTAAGGGCTTGCCTTGTGAGCGCAAGGACTATGAATTTACCTGCGGCACGCTGTCTAACAACGGCAAAGACGTG
>JANOYR010000172.1:0-4845 GCA_031428975.1 Polaromonas sp.
CACTGCCCCAACAAACTGGCAGGCATGGAGCTGGCCAGCTCCCACCCCAAGGTGTTTTTAGACATCAGCAAAACGGGCGAGGCCAAGTGCCCCTATTGCGGCACGGTCTATAAGCTCAAGGCGGGTGAGCACGTGGGCGGATACCACTGACGCGCTTGAATAAGGGCCAAAGCCCCGTGCCGACCACGCCAGCAGCATCGGTTCAAATCCGTCGCGCCGCATCAGAATCCGGTGCCTTGTCAAGCCTAGTCATAGCGCCCCAGTGGATCGGTGACGCGGTAATGACCGAGCCGCTGCTGGCCCGCTTGGCCGCCCGAGGCGAAAAAATTACCGTAGCTGCTCTGCCTTGGGTAGCGCCTGTATACCGCTGCATGCCGCAAGTGGCGCAGGTCATAGAGCTGCCCTTTGCCCACGGCGGCCTGCAGTTTCAAGCCCGCAGGCGTATCGCCAAAGAAATTGCGGGTCGCTTCCAAATAGCCTATGTGCTACCCAATTCACTTAAAAGTGCGCTGCTGCCACTATTGGCTGGCATCCCCAAGCGCATAGGCTACATGGGCGAAGCCCGCATCGGTCTGCTCACCCACCGCCTACCCAACCCTCCCAGAGCAAAGCGCCCCCCCATGGTCGCCTTTTATTCAGCGCTCAGCGGCGAGGCGGGTGTGGAAGCCGACCGCCCACGCCTGCAAGTGAGCGACGCACAGGCCGAGCAGGCCGTGGATGAATTGAACGCATTGCTCGCCAAATCCGTTCGCCCTGAGCCTGTCGAAGGGTTCACACGGCCCCCAGACCTGCAACGCGGCAGCTACGCCGTATTCGTTCCCGGCGCAGAATACGGCCCGGCCAAACGCTGGCTCGCCGACCATTTTGCAACACTGGCAGCCCAGCTGGGCATGCCCGTATTGCTCTTTGGCTCAGCCAAAGACACCCCCCTGTGCGACGAAATCGTAGCGCTTGCTCAGCAAGCAACATCCAAATCTCTGCCTATCTACAATTTAGCAGGAAAAACAGAACTTGTCACCGCCATATGGTCATTGTTCGCTAGCAAAAGTGTAGTAAACAACGACTCAGGCCTGATGCACGTAGCCGCCGCCCTAGACATCCCCCAAGTTGCCATCTTCGGCTCTAGCAGCCCCCTGCACACCCCCCCGCTAAGCGCCGCCGCCCAAGTCATTTGGCTCAAATCCGACCCCACCTACCACCCCGCCTTAGACTGCGCCCCCTGCTTTGAGCGCACCTGCCCGCTTGGCCACACCCGCTGCTTGGCTGATGTGTCGCCGCAGCGGGTGTTGGGGTTGATGCGGGGTTGAAAGGCCTAAATACCGAACTGCCGGACGCAGAGGACGCGAAGGTTACGCAAAGGACGCAAAAGGGATACCAATATTGATGACGGCGAGCGCTAGGAGGCAGACGCAAGTCAAAATATGGGTTCAACAGCTTATTTTTTGAAAACGCTTGCGTAATGCAAATAGTGCCTCTTGAGCAGAAGTCAAATACGCAGAACTAGCCGATTTTTCAGCTGCTTCTGCCGCTGGAATACGTACATCTAGTTCATTGCATTCTTTTTGTATATCAGGCGGCAGCTTCATACGGCGACCAAAAGTTGCAAATTGTTTAGCATTCATGCCAGAGAGCGGTTGAATGGCGTCAGCAAACATTTCTCGCTCTTTTTCTTTTTGAACATCTGAGCCTATTAACTCGCGACCAGAGGATTTATTAAGACCACGGGTTGGTTCGACGTTGACTGTTTTTGCCCCAAGGCAGGGAGAATCTGTGTAAATTACCTTTCCGGCAACTTCGCATTTGAAAACAGTGCGGGTAGTAGGAGGAAGTGATGTTTGAGCAACGATGAGATTAGTAAAAGATGCAAAAACTAGAAACAAGAAAAAATAAGTATTTGCCATATATGTCGGCCATGGTAATACAAAAGCCCCCGCGAAGCGGGCCGTCACTCTGGGCGCAAGCGGGCTTCGGAGTGGGGCGGGCGCGGGCGGCGACGCGATACAACGCTTACCCCATCCCATCAAACCCAAACCCCGCCAACAAAGCCCGCGCCGGCGCCGTCTGCATGTAATCCACAAAGGCCTGCGCCCCCGCGCCTCCGCGCTTGAGTGCCACCATGCGCTGGCGCAGCGGGGTGTGCAGGTTGGCGGGTAGCAGCAGGTGCGGTAGGCGCTTGCCCAGCGCTGTGCCGCGCAGCAGGGGCAGGGCGGATATGCCTGCTTGCGCGGCACCGGTGCTTACAAACTGCGTGGCTTGTGCGATGTTTTCGCCTACCACCAGTTTGGTTTGCACAGCATCCCATAGCCCCAGTGATGTGAGTGCCTGCTTAGCGGCTAGTCCATACGGGGCGTGCTCTGGGTTGGCTATTGAAAACTTTTGTGCGGCTTGAATGTGCGCCGCGATCTGTGCTCCATGCCTTAACTTAAACTGCGCCATGGATAGCACAGCAGCCGAAGCCTTGCCCTCAGTTGGCGCAAAAGGCGAACCCACAGCGCCCGCGCCCCACACCCACACCACCCGCCCCAGTCCATACAGCGCTCCCGCATTTTGCGTCAGCCCAGCTGCAGCCAGTCGCGCCACCAGTGCTTCGTCGGCCGACATGAACACATCAGTGGGCAAACCTTGGGCAATTTGCTGCGCAAATTGACCCGACGAGCCCAGCGTAACCTCCAGCCGCCAGCCGCTGGCCTGCTCAAATGCGGTGGCAATGGCTTGCAGGGCAAACTGCAAATCGCTGGCAGCGGCCACGCGCAGCGTGCCTTTTGCTCGTGCACTCTGCGCGTGTGCCCTACCGATCCACGCATGGTGGAGGGTGGGCAATGCAAGCGGCAATCGAGATAAAAGTATGCGGCGTTTCATGTCCAGAATATAGACCACCTGCGGTGCATAAGTCGGTAAGGGGGGAAATGGGGCGCAATGGGAATATAAAAACATGCATAAAGCCATGCGTTGATTGCATAGTTTTCAAGGTAACTGTTTGGTAACTGACGGCTGGGTTTCTTAAAATAGGCATCCCACCGACCACAAATTGGTGCAACCCCTTGCGTTTTGATTGAGCTGTGATTCAAGCCCGATTCCAACTAGGAAGCCACCCGCCCCGCGCCGCGCTCCACCCCACGCTTGTGCCCGCTGCGCTGCTTCTTAGCTGAAATCAGGTTTTAACTTTAGGAGCTTCCCATGAACTCACCCGTGATGCAGGGCCTTGCCCTTAACACCCCCGCGTATGTCAAAAACGCCAAACTCATTGCATGGGTGGCCGACATGGTAGCTCTGTGCAAGCCGCAAGCCATTCACTGGTGCGACGGCTCGCAGGCTGAATACGACCAGTTTTGCGCCGATTTGGTCGCGGCGGGCACATTCAAACCGCTAAACCCCGTGCTGCGCCCCAATTCTTTCCTCGCCTGCTCCGACCCAACTGACGTAGCCCGGGTAGAAGACCGCACCTATATTTGTAGCAATCTCAAAGAAGACGCAGGCCCTACCAATAATTGGGCAGATCCCACCGAGATGCGCGGCGTACTAGAAACAGGCGCAGACGGCAAAAAGGCCCTGTTCGACGGCTGCATGCAAGGCCGCACCCTGTATGTGGTGCCTTTTAGCATGGGCCCGCTGGGCAGCCCCATTGCCCATATCGGCATTGAGCTGTCCGACAGCGCCTATGTGGCGGTCAACATGCGCATCATGACGCGCATGGGCAAGCAAGTGTTTGATGTGCTGGGCGTGGAGGGCGAATTTGTGCCCTGCGTGCACACCGTGGGCGCACCGCTGGCCGCTGGCCAAGCCGATGTCAGCTGGCCTTGTAACAAAACCAAATACATCGTGCATTACCCCGCCACCCGCGAAATCTGGAGCTACGGCTCGGGCTACGGCGGCAACGCGCTTTTGGGCAAAAAATGCTTTGCGCTGCGCATTGCATCCAACATGGGACGTGCCCAAGGCTGGCTGGCCGAGCACATGCTCATCCTAGGCGTGACCAACCCCCAAGGCAAAAAATACCACGTCGCTGCCGCCTTCCCCAGCGCCTGCGGCAAAACCAATTTCGCCATGCTGATCCCGCCCGCAGGCTTTGAAGGCTGGAGCGTCACCACCATTGGCGACGACATTGCATGGATCAAGCCGGTAGCTGGCACCGATGGTCAATTGCATTTGCGCGCTATCAATCCAGAAGCAGGCTACTTCGGCGTAGCTCCGGGCACTAACACGTTAACGAACCCCAACTGCATGGCCAGTTTGTACAAAAATGTAATCTACACCAACGTGGCCCTTACCGACAACGGCAATGTGTGGTGGGAAGGCATGGGCCCCGCCCCCGCACACGCCATCGACTGGCAAGGCAACGACTGGACACCGCAAATCGCCAAAGAAACTGGCGCGAAGGCTGCCCACCCGAATGCCCGCTTCACAGTAGCCGCCATCAACAACCCAGCACTCGATGCCGCATGGGACGACGCAGCCGGCGTCAAAATCGACGCCTTCATCTTCGGCGGCCGCCGCAGCACCACCGTGCCTTTGGTTACCGAGGCACGCAACTGGACCGAAGGCGTCTACATGGCCGCCACTATGGGCTCCGAGACCACGGCAGCAGCCACCGGCCAAGCAGGCGTGGTACGCCGCGACCCATTCGCCATGCTGCCGTTTTGCGGCTACAACATGGCTGACTATTTCCAGCACTGGCTCGATATGGGCGAAAAGTTGGCCAAATCCAATGCGGGTAACGGAGGCAACACAAGCGTTGCGCTCCCCAAAATCTACACCGCCAACTGGTTCAGAAAAGACGCCAACGGCCAATTCGTTTGGCCCGGCTACGGCGACAACATGCGCGTGCTCGCATGGATCATCGACCGC
>JANOYR010000173.1:0-7872 GCA_031428975.1 Polaromonas sp.
CGAAATGCACGCCACCTCCACCAGCGTGCGGCCGCATTATGCAGCCTATGACAGTTGGCTCGCGCGTCAACCACGTGACGTGATGCGGGCCCGCCGCGAAGAAGCCGAGATGATTTTTCGGCGTGTGGGCATTACCTTTGCGGTCTATGGCGCCAAAGACGAAGACGGCGCTGGCTCTGAGCGCCTGATTCCCTTTGACTTGATTCCGCGCATCATTCCTGCCCACGAGTGGTCCAGCATGGAGCTTGGATTGGTGCAGCGCGTCAATGCGCTCAACCGTTTTGTGCATGATGTGTACCACGACCAAGACATTGTCAAATCGGGCATTGTGCCGCGTGAGCAAATCATGAACAACGCGCAGTTTCGCCCCGAGATGGTGGGCGTGAATGTGCCTGGCGGTGTCTACAGCCACATCAGTGGCATCGACATTGTGCGTGCGCCCAATGCAGCGGGCGAGGGTGAATACTATGTGTTAGAAGACAACCTGCGCGTGCCCAGCGGCGTGAGCTACATGCTAGAAAACCGCAAAATGATGATGCGGCTTTTCCCCGATTTGTTTGCCCAGAATAAAGTAGCGCCAGTGGCGCACTACCCCGATTTACTGCTAGAAACACTGCGCTCTGTATCGCCCAGTAGCGCCTCCGACCCCACCGTGGTGGTGCTCACCCCGGGCATGCACAACAGCGCCTATTTTGAGCACGCATTTTTGGCGCAACAAATGGGCATTGAGCTGGTCGAAGGGCAAGACTTGGTGGTCAAAGACAAATTTGTCTTCATGCGCACCACACGCGGCCTCAAGCGGGTCGATGTGATTTACCGCCGCCTAGACGACGACTTTTTAGACCCGCTGATTCACCGCCCAGACAGCACCCTTGGCTGCCCAGGTCTCTTTGAGGCCTACAAAGCAGGCAATGTCACTTTGTGCAACGCGCCTGGCACGGGTGTGGCGGACGATAAATCCATTTACCCCTATGTGCCCCAAATGATCGAGTTTTACTTGGGCGAAAAGCCCATTTTGAACAACGTGCCCACTTTTATGTGCCGCAAACCCGATGATTTGGCCTACACGCTGGCCAACCTGAAAGACTTGGTGGTTAAAGAAGTGCACGGTGCCGGCGGCTACGGCATGTTGGTGGGACCTGCTGCCACGCAGGCTGAGATTGCCGACTTTGCTACCGCTTTAAAAGCAAACCCCAGCAATTACATTGCCCAGCCTACCTTAAGCCTGAGCACTTGCCCCACATTCGTAGAGTCTGGCATAGCGCCGCGCCATATCGACTTGCGCCCCTTTGTGCTGAGCGGCAAAACCGTGCAAATGGTGCCCGGCGGCCTCACCCGCGTAGCGCTCAAAGACGGCTCGCTGGTGGTCAACTCGTCGCAAGGCGGGGGGACTAAGGACACTTGGATTTTGGAAAAATAGGAGGTAAAAAATGTTAAGTCGAACCGCTGACCACCTTTTTTGGATGTCCCGCTACACCGAGCGGGCAGAAAACACCGCGCGTATGCTGGATGTGAACTACCAGACCGCGCTACTTCCGCAGTCGGCCAGCACGGCGCAGGCCGGCTGGGAAGGTATTTTGACCATCAGCGAGCTGATGCCTTTGTTTGCGACGGGACATGCCGACATCAATGCCAAAGAAGTGATGGATTTCATGGTGAAAGACGAGCTCAATCCCTCGTCCATTGTCAGTTGCATCAAGTCAGCCCGCGAGAACGCGCGTGCGGTGCGCGGCACGCTCACCACCGAGGTGTGGGAGACGCAAAACCAAACCTGGCTAGAGATTAACCGCATGCTCAAAGCGGGTGATTTTGAAGCCGACCCTGCCAAGTTTTTTGAATGGGTGAAGTTTCGCAGCCACCTCTCGCGCGGCGTCACGGTGGGCACCATGCTGATGGACGAGGCCCTGTATTTCATGCGCTTGGGCACGTTTTTAGAGCGCGCCGACAACACCGCACGCTTGGTGGATGTGAAGTTTCATGCTCTTCAAAACGATGTGGTTGCCACCCAAGAAGACAAAGACCAGGAGGTCGATTTTTACCATTGGAGCGCGATATTACGCAGCGTGAGCGGCTTTGAAATCTACCGCAAGGTTTACCGCAACGTTATCAAACCCGAGCGCGTGGCCGAGTTGCTGATTTTGCGCGCCGACATGCCCCGCTCACTGCATGCCTCGCTCAAAGGCGTGGTCGACAATTTGGCCAATGTGGCCAACGACCAGTCCGCTGAGACGCAGCGGCGGGCGGGCAAGCTCAAAGCCGATTTGGAGTTTGGCAAAATTGACGAGATATTGGCCACTGGCCTGCATGCCTATTTGACGCAGTTTCTAGACCGCGTCAATGAGCTTGGTGGGCGGATCAGCCGTGACTTTTTGGTGACTGCGCGGGCTTAGGTTTTTGTTATTCATAACTTCCGGCCGCGAAGAACGCGAAAGATGCGCGAAGAACGCTAAAGAATACCGAAAGAATACCAAATTTATAGATTACTAGATCAATGTCACAGCCATACGGTCATGCATTGCTATTGAAATATGAGTTTTTATTTATTTGTTCAATTAAGATTAACTCAAAATTTTCAAATCTCGCTATCAATTGACCATTAATTTTGGTATTCATTTCGCGTACTTAGCGCAACTTTCGCGCCCTTCGCGGCCGGAAACTTTGCTGCCAATTCTGTCGCCCATAACAGCCGCAAGCTCGGTATTCAACAGCCAGTCCAACTACCTCCCCCGAGCCGCCTTCACCTCAGATCCGAGCTCAATCACGCTCAGCGCGTAGTAGCTGCTCCAGTTGTAGCGGGTGATGGCATAAAAATTTTCCGTGCCTGCCACATAGGTGGGCGCGTCGCCGCCGTTGAACAGCTCTACCAGTGCCAGCGGGCCTTTGTGCTCCAGTGCTGCGCCCGTGAGCACCGCGCCTAGCGCTTGGAAGCGCTCTGCGCTGAAGGTGGGCAATATGTCGGGGCCCAGCAGGGTGTCTTTGTCTAGTTTTGCCGGATCAAATGCCACGGGGTAATGCGTGGGCATGCCGGTTTGCCAGTTGAAGGCTTTGAAATAGTTGGCCACCGAGCCTATTGCGTCGACGGGGCTGCCAAACAAATCGACCTTGCTGTCGCCGTCAAAATCTACCGCGTATTTTGTCCACGAGCTGGGCATGAACTGCCCGTAGCCCATGGCGCCGGCGTAGCTGCCGCGCATTTGCATGGGGTCTAGACTGTTGCGCGAAGCCAGACTGAGCAGTTGCTCCAATTCGCCTTTGAAAAATTCGCTGCGGTCGCGTTTGTCAGTTTTAGGAAAATCAAAAGCCAGCGTGGCCAGAGCGTCAACCACCCGATATGTGCCCATGTCGCGGCCATAAATCGTCTCCACACCAATAATACCGATGATGATCTCGGCTGGCACGCCAAATTCGGCTTCTGCCCGCGCCAGCGCCGCTGCGTGGGTGTTCCAAAACTTCACACCAGCGGCAATGCGCACAGGGTCAATGAAGCGGCTGCGGTAAACGCGCCAGTTTTTGATAAAAGTGGTGGATGCGGGGCGCATCAGCCGCTGCACGCTGGGAATAAAGTGCGCTTGGCCTATTGTTTTGCGCGTCCATTCTTTGTCCAGCCCGCGCCGCTCGGCCAAATCATCTGCAAACAGCATGGCCTCGGCCCGTTCGGCGTAGGCTGCGCCTTGGGTTGCTGGCGCCACTGATTTAGCAGAGGTTTTGGCGGCAGTATTTTTAGTTTTTTGTGCCGATGTCACTGTGCAGGCGTGAAAGCTTGCTATAAAAAATATAGTTTTAGCGAAACAATGGAGGGCGCGGTGCATCAATTTGATTTTACGCTTCGTTGTGGCGATTCAGCCGTGGTGGCTGCGGTGCGTGGCTGCTTGTGGGCACTGGCCAGACCAGTTGCGCAAACTGCGCTTTCAGCTGCGCTATGCCGGTGGTTTGCATGTGTGCAGGCGCGTAGCGCTGGGCCTCTAGCTGCAGCAGCCAGTCGTGCAGGCTTTGTGCGGCAGTGCCAAATTGGGCGCGGGTTTGCAATGCAAGGCTGCGGGGCGTGGTGTGCTCGTCGCTGGCGATACCCAGTTTGGCCAAGCGGCTGCGGGCGCGTTGCAAAAGGCGCAGCCACGGGTCGTGTTGGCTGCGTTCCCACCAAGTCCAGGCCGCGCCGCACAGGCTGACCAAGACAATGATGCCAATGAGCACGTAGCTTAGGTCTTCCCAGCTGGGCGCGCTAAAGCCGATGTTTTTTAACAGGTCTAGTTGCTTGGATTGGCTGTAATTGAGCACCCATTGGTTCCAGCCGTTGTTGATGGCCTCCCAGCCTTGGCGGATGCTTAAAAAGAAGCTGCGGCCAGCTGTGCCAAAAGTGTTGCCCAAGACACCTCCCAATGCGCTGGCCACTGCGCCCTGCGGCGCTGGTAAGCGGTCAAATGCGCCAGTGCGCCCGGGCGCTACCGAGCTGGTGGGGTCTACGCGCACCCAACCGCGCCCCGCCTGCCAAATCTCGGCCCAGGCGTGTGCGTCGCTTTGGCGCACCGTAAAAAAACCGTCAAGCTTGTTGATTTCGCCGCCTTGGTAGCCCGTCACAATGCGGGCGGGTACGTCTAGCGCCCGCATGAGGATGACAAAGCTGGATGCAATGTGCTCACAAAAGCCTTCTTTGCGGTCAAACCAAAACTCATCGGCAGTGTGTTGGCCAAACACGCCGGGCTCTAGGGTGTAGGTGTAGCCGCCCGTGCGCAGGCGCTCCATCACGGCGGGCACGAGCACGCTGGCATCTGCCTGTGCGTAGCGCGGGTCGCGGCGCATCAGAGCTGCCAATTCGAGCGTGCGTGGGTTAAATCCGGGGGGCAGCTCTAGAAAGTCTTGCAAACCTACGGTGGCTTGCAACGGGCCGTGGCTAAATGCGGTGCTGCTGCTGGCTTTGTAGCGCAAGAGTTCGCTGACAGGGCGGTTGGTTAGCCATTGCAGGTCGGGGGTCATCACCACCTCAATGCCTGATGCACTGGGGTTGGCACTGGCGGCATCGAGCACCATCAGCCACGGGCGGTTGGTGGGCTCCATGGTGACTTCATAGTTGATGGGCGCTCCGGTGGTGCGCAGGTCCGCCGCAACAGGGAATCGGCGCGAAAGCCGCGAGTTTGATGGCCGCCACTCGCGCCCATCAAACATGGTCAACACCGGACCGCGAAAATACAGGTCTTGCTGGGCTGGCGGTTTGCCCTCAAACTTGATGCGCATGGCCACACTCTCATCGAGCGCGAGCTTGGCAATAGTGCCCACCTGCATGGTTTGCGAGAGGCCGCTGCGCCCAGTCATGGCATCGGAGGGCGTGCCCCACAGCGGTGCAAGGCGCGGAAACAGCATAAACAGCACCGCCATGATGGGTGCGCCCAGCAGCACCATCTTGCCTGCTATGCGGCCCGCTTGCAGGATGGGTGGTTTGCCCACGGTCATGTGCGCATTGACCAAGGCGGTGAGCAAGCCCAGCAGGGCGACCAGCATGGCAGCGGCGGTGGGCAGCGACTGCGAGAAGAAAAAGTTGGTCAACATGGTAAAAAAACCAAGAAAAAAGACCACAAAAGCATCGCGTTTGGCACGCAGCTCCAGCGTTTTAAGCGCCAGCAGCACCACAATCAAGGTCACGCCCGCATCGCGCCCCAAAATGGTGCGGTGCGTGAACAGCGTGGCCGACACCGCCAACACTAAAAGGCCAGCGAGCCACCATTTGCTGGGCAGGGGCTTGGACTGCCAAGCCAATAATCCGCGCCAAACCAACACCACCGCCGCCAGAGCGCTGCACCACAGTGGCAATTGCGGCGTTTGCGGGGCAATCACCCAAGCAATGACAAAGAGCAGAAATAGCGTGTCACGCGCCTCGCGGGGCAGGTGTTGTGCTTTTAAAAGAATAGCTTTCAGCATAAAGCCAGCGCCTCTAAACAGCGTTTTTTATGCGCTTGGCCGTTGCCCGGCGGCACTTCTTGGCCCGGCAGGCGCAGGCCGTAGTCCAGCGCTTCTTTGTCGGCCTGCACCACCCATGCGCACAGGCGCGAGAGCTTAGCCTCAGTGCCTGCGCCGCCGCACTGGGCAAAGTCTAGCCACAGTTCGTAGCGCTGGGATTGCTGGGTGTCGCGGCTCACGAGTGCGTCAGATCCGTTGGCAAAGGCTTTGGCGGCTTTTTTCCAGACCACCAATTTGAGCGGATCGCCACGCTGGTAGGCGCGTACGCCGTCAAATTCGCCAGAATTTTGTGCGCGATTGGCCAAGCCTTTGCCCGCGCGGGGTTCGCCTGCGGGCAGGGGCGGCGCGTGTGCTTCAGGGGCGGGGTAGACGGTGATTTCTGCCTTGGGCCGCCAAACGGTCCAGACCCGGAATGTGCCCATGGGAAAGCGCGTTTCAGCCGTGAGCGTAGGAATGCGGTGGCGGCCGCGCTGCACGGGCGTAAACCCCAGCTCTAGGGTGGCGCTGCCTTGGGGGGCAATATCAGCCGCTGTCCATTGCGCCGAGCCCAGCAGCGCCAAGCCTATGCTGTGGCGAGTAGATTGGGAGTCATGGTTAATTTTTACAGAAAAATTGGCCAATGTCATGGCAAAATGGTCATTTGGCGCTATTAATTGCATAGTAATACCGCGCAAAGTGCCATGCCCCACATGCATGCCCACAATGGCTGCTCCAGCGAGCATAAAAGTCAGCAAATAGCCTAAATTTAACTGGTAATTGATGGAGGCCACCAAGAGCACCAAAAGCGTAAGCCCCAGCATCAGCCCCGCCCGCGTGGGCAAAATGTACACATTGCGCTGCGTCAGCGTCATGCTGTCGGCCAAGGGCAGACGCGACTCAAACCAGTGCCGAAAGCGGTTGCGCAGGGTGCGAAACGGGTTCATGGTGGCGTACTTAGCGCAGCAAATGCAATCAAACGGAGGGCGGTTTCAAGGCAGGGGCGTCGCCTCTAGCATGGCCCGCACCTGCGCCTGGCTGCCACGCCCCGCGTCGCTCACTGGAATCATGCGGTGCGACACGGTGTGGGGCAATATAGCCTGCACATCGTCGGGGGCCACATAGTCGCGCCCTGCCAAAAATGCCTGCGCCTTGGCCGCGCGCAGCACCGCAATGCCTGCGCGTGGGCTCAAACCCTGCAAAAACCAGCGCCCGCTGCGGCTTGCGGCAATCAAATCCTGCACATAGTTGAGCAGCGGGTCAGCCGCGTGGATGGCCTGCACCTTGGCTTGTAGCGTGGCCAAATCTTGCGGCGTGAGCACGGCTTTGAGGTGGTCTACCATGTCGCGCCTGTCGTTACCCGCTAGTAGGCTGCGCTCGGCGGCGCGGTCGGGGTAGCCTAGGCTGATGCGCATCAAAAAGCGGTCGAGCTGGGATTCGGGCAGGGCGTAAGTACCCAGTTGGTCATGCGGGTTTTGCGTGGCAATCACAAAAAACGGCTCGGGCAGGACGCGGGTTTGCCCCTCTACGGTGACTTGTTTTTCTTCCATGGCCTCCAAAAGCGCCGACTGTGTTTTGGGGCTGGCGCGGTTGATTTCGTCAGCCAGCAGCACCTGCGCAAACACCGGGCCGGGGTGAAAAACGAATTCGCCGCGCCCTTCATTGGCTCCGCGCTCGTAAATCGACACGCCGCTTAAGTCGCTGGGCATCAAATCGGAGGTAAATTGCACCCGCGAGAAGGCCAAGCCAAAGCTGCGCGACAGGGCATGCGCCAGCGTGGTTTTGCCCACGCCGGGCACGTCTTCAATGAGCAAATGCCCGCCCGAGAGCAGGCAGGCCACGCTCAGGCGCACTTGGTCGGGTTTGCCCACGATGACCGTGTTAAGCTGCGACAAAAGCGCAGCGAGAAGTTGCTGTGTAGTGTTGGAATCCATCCCGCAACCATAC
>JANOYR010000174.1:0-21386 GCA_031428975.1 Polaromonas sp.
GTATGACAATCGCGCAACCGCACAGTATGACAATCGCGCAGCCGCGCGAGGTACGCTCACCCATTGGCAACACCCTAAATTGCAAAAGCTGGCAAACTGAGGCGGCCTACCGCATGCTACAAAACAACCTAGACCCCGCCGTGGCTGAAAACCCGATGGCACTGGTGGTGTATGGCGGTATTGGCAAGGCGGCACGCAATTGGGATTGTTTTGAAGAGATATTGCATCAACTGAAAAAACTGGAAAACCACGAAACCCTGCTGATCCAATCGGGTAAACCGGTAGGTGTGTTTCGCACCCATGAAGATGCGCCGCGCGTGCTGATTGCCAACTCCAACCTTGTGCCCAAATGGGCCACATGGGAGCATTTTTCAGAGCTAGACCGCAAGGGCCTGATGATGTACGGGCAAATGACCGCTGGCTCGTGGATATACATCGGCACACAAGGCATTGTGCAAGGCACCTATGAAACCTTCATGGAAGCGGGCAGGCAGCACTATGGCGGTGACTGGGCAGGCCGATGGATACTCACTGCAGGTTTGGGCGGCATGGGTGGCGCACAGCCGCTGGCAGCCAGCTTTGCAGGCGCGAGCTCTTTGAACATAGAGTGCCAGCAAAGCCGCATTGATTTTCGCTTGAGCACCCGATACCTTGACGAGCAAGCTACTGATTTAGATGACGCGCTAGCGCGCATCAAGCGCTACACCGCTGAGAAAAAAGCCATCTCGATTGGCCTGTGTGGCAATGCTGCCGAAATACTGCCCGAGCTGGTGCGCCGCGCCAAAGCGGGCGGATACAAGCCAGATTTGGTGACCGACCAAACCTCGGCGCATGATTTGGTCAACGGCTATCTGCCGCCACACTGGACTAACGCGCAGTGGCAGGCTGCGCAAGCCGACCACAGCCAGCATGTAGCGCTTCGCGAGGCAGCAGCCAAAGGCTGCGCAGTGCAGGTGCAGGCCATGCTAGATTTTCAAGCCATGGGCATACCCACCGTTGATTACGGCAACAACATTCGCCAAGTGGCCTTGGACGCTGGTGTAAAAAATGCTTTTGACTTCCCCGGCTTTGTTCCCGCCTATATCCGTCCGCTGTTTTGCAGCGGCACAGGCCCTTTTCGCTGGGTAGCGCTCAGCGGCGACCCTGAAGACATTCGCAAAACCGATGCCAAATTAAAAGAACTTTTCCCCCACAAAGCGGCGCTGCACCGCTGGCTCGACATGGCGGGCGAGCGCATCGCCTTCCAAGGCCTGCCCGCGCGCATTTGCTGGATCGGCTTGGGCGAGCGGCATTTGGCGGGCTTGGCCTTTAACGAGATGGTGAAAAACGGCGAACTCAAAGCCCCCATTGTGATTGGCCGCGACCACCTAGACAGCGGTTCAGTGGCTTCGCCCAACCG
Source organism: Polaromonas sp. (assembly GCA_031428975.1). Classification (GTDB taxonomy): domain Bacteria; phylum Pseudomonadota; class Gammaproteobacteria; order Burkholderiales; family Burkholderiaceae_C; genus JAAFIP01. Next base: position 1,400 of record JANOYR010000174.1, read on the forward strand.
CGAAACTGAAGCCATGTTAGACGGGTCAGACGCGGTATCTGACTGGCCGCTGCTGAACGCGCTACTCAACACCGCTGGCGGCGCTACTTGGGTAAGCCTGCACCACGGTGGTGGCGTAGGCATGGGGTATTCGCAGCACTCGGGGGTGGTGATTGTTTGTGACGGTACTGAGGCCGCTGCCAAACGCATTGACCGCGTGCTATGGAACGACCCCGCCACAGGGGTGATGCGCCATGCCGATGCGGGCTACGACATCGCCGTGCAATGCGCCCGCGATCAAGGCTTGAACATGCCCATGCTCAAAGCATAAATGTAGCCCCAATTAACCAATCACCACTGAACCAACCACTTATGTTGCTACAACCGGGTCAGCTCAGCCTAGAGCAATTACAAACCATCCATATGGGTGGCATACAACTGACACTTGCTCCTGAATCAAGAGCAAACATACTAGCAAGTGCAAGTGTGGTACAGCGTGCAGCAGCAGGTGATGCGCCGGTGTATGGCGTGAACACGGGCTTTGGCAAGCTGGCCAACCAACGCATCAGCCGTGCGCAATTGGCAGCGCTGCAGCTCAATTTAATCCGATCCCACAGCGTGGGCGTGGGTGAACCGCTGCTCCCCCCTGTGATTCGTCTCATGCTGGCCACCAAAGCTGCCAGTTTGGCACGCGGCTACTCTGGCGTGCGCGAGGTGGTGATTGACACCCTCTTGGCGGTGTTCAACGCCGGACTAGTGCCCTATGTGCCCAGCCAAGGCTCGGTAGGCGCGTCTGGCGATCTAGCGCCGCTGGCGCACATGACGCTCGCTTTAATAGGAGAAGGCGAGATGCTGCTAGACGGCCAGCGCGTCAGCGCAGCCCAAGCACTCCAACAAGCCCAGATAACGCCCCTGACACTTGAGGCCAAAGAAGGCCTCGCGCTGATTAATGGCACCCAAACTTCTACGGCACTGGCGCTGCACGCCTTTTTTAGCTTTGAACCGGTGCTAGAAGCCGCTCTGGTCATTGGAGCGCTCACAGTAGATGCAGCAAGGGGCAGCGACGGCCCATTTGACCCCCGCATCCACGCGCTGCGCGGCCAGCCTGGCCAGATTGACGTGGCGCAGTATTACCGATCACTGCTTGCAGGCAGTGCCATACGGCAATCGCATGTGAGCGGTGACGACCGCGTGCAAGACCCGTATTCACTGCGCTGCCAGCCGCAGGTGGTGGGCGCTTGTCTGGACCAAATGCGCCACGCCAGTCTGGTGCTGCTGCGCGAGGCTAACGCGGTCACCGACAACCCGCTGGTATTTGCCGCAGATAACACCCAAGATAGCGCCATGGTCTCCGGCGGCAACTTCCATGCCGAGCCCGTGGCGCTGGCAGCCGACGGCATGGCGTTGGCAATTGCCGAGGTGGGCGCTATTGCTGAACGGCGCATCGCCATGCTGATTGACAGCGGTGTCTCGCGCCTGCCGCCCTTTCTTACCGCCGATGCAGGGCTCAATAGCGGCTTCATGATTGCCCACGTGACTGCAGCGTCGCTAGCCTCTGAGAACAAGTCACTCTCCCACCCCGCCAGCGTAGACAGCCTGCCCACCAGTGCCAACCAAGAAGACCATGTATCGATGGCCACCTTTGCTGCGCGTCGCTTGCAGCCCATGATTGCCAACACCGCCCATATCTTGGGCATAGAGCTATTGGCAGCAGCGCAAGGCATTGAGTTTTTGCGCCCCTTGCAAAGCTCGGCGGCGCTAGAGCAGGTGCACGCGCTTTTGCGCAGCAGCGTGCCCGCCATGGCGCAAGACCGCTACATGGCCCCCGACATAGAGCGCGCCACAGAGCTGGTAAAAAGCGGCGCTTTGGCACGCATATTGCACACTTTGCCCCAATTGCCGATACTCTGGAATCCCGTTTGACTGCACTTTGATTACTTTTTTAAACCTGATAGGAGCTTTTCATGAAACTTGTTCGCCTAGCCAAACCCCTGCTCGCAGCGCTCGCCGTTGCCAGCCTCGCATCGGGCGCATTTGCCCAAGAAGTCAAAGTGGCGGTAGGCCTGTCAGGTTGGACGGGTTTTGCCCCGCTCACGCTGGCCAAAGAAGCCGGATTGTTCAAAAAACACGGCCTTGATGTCGCGCTGCGCAAGATTCCGCAAAAAGACCGCCACTTAGCCATTGCATCGGGCGACATCCAGTGCGCCGCCACCACGGTAGAAACCTGGGTGGCCTGGAATGCCAACGGCGTGCCTACTGTGCAGATTTTTCAGCTGGACAAAAGCTTTGGTGCGGACGGCATGGTCGTGAAAAACAACATCGCCAAAATCACCGACTTGAAAGGCAAAACAGTGGCCTCCAGTGCCCCCGGCACAGCGCCGTATTTTGCATTGGCTTGGATGCTTAAGAAAAACGGCATGACCATCAAAGACGTGACCGTGGTCAACCTAGAGCCCCAAGCCGCTGCAAACGCCATCATTGCGGGCACGGCAGGCATTGATGCTGCGATGACCTATGAGCCGTATTTGTCAGCCGTGCGCGCCAAGCCAGAAGCAGGCAAAATCATCGCCACCACGCTGGACTACCCGATGGTGATGGACACCTTTGGCTGCACGCCAAAGTTTTTAGCCGAAAACCCCAAGGCCGCCAAAGGCTTGGCCGACGCCTATTTTGACGCAGTGGCCATGATTAAGGCTGAGCCCAAGAAAAGCTTCGACATCATGGGTGCCGACGTGAAACAGTCGGGCGAAAATTTTGAAAAGAGCCAAGCCTACCTGCGCTGGCAAGACCGCGATGCCAACGCCAAATTCTTTTCTGGCGAACACGCAGCTTTTAGCAAAGAAGCCGCCGAACTGCTCATGGAAGCGGGCATCATCAAAAGCCTGCCCGACATGACTAAGTTGGCAGACACCCGCTTTTTAAAGTAATCCACGCGCCATGAAACCCCTCACCCCCGTCGCCCCCGCCACCCGCATCGCCCTAGGCATTTCGTTTTTCGTGCTGTTTGTGGCGGCATGGGCGGTGGCCACGCTGGGCGGGTTTGTCAGCAAAACCTTTTTGGCCGACCCCATCACCATGGTGCAGTCGGGCTACACCCTGATTACCAAAATGGGCTTTATGCACGACATTGGCATGACGGTGTGGCGCGTGGTAGGGGGGTTTTTAATTGCTGCATTTTTTGCCATTCCGCTGGGTGTGGCCATGGGCACATACAAGCCCATTGAGGCTTTTTTTGAACCATTTGTGTCCTTTGCACGCTATTTGCCCGCAAGTGCCTTCATTCCGCTGCTTATTTTGTGGGTAGGCATTGGCGAGGCACAAAAGCTCTCGGTCATCATTTTGGGCAGTTTCTTCCAGTTGGTCTTGATGATTGCGGTGGTGGTGGGCAACACGCGCCGCGATTTGGTGGAAGCGGCCTACACGCTGGGCAGCTCCGATGCATCGCTGGTCAAGCGTGTGCTGATCCCCGGGGCAGCGCCCGAAATAGCGGAGATTTTGCGCATGGTGCTGGGCTGGGCCTGGACCTATGTGATTGTGGCCGAGCTGATTGGCGCGTCGTCGGGCATCGGCCACATGATCACCGACAGCCAGTCGCTCATGGCCACCGACCAAATCATTTTTGGCATCATCGTGATTGGCCTGATTGGGCTGGCCAGTGATTTGGCTTTTAAATGGGTTAACCGCAGGCAATTTGCGTGGGCGCAACTGGGGCGCTGAGCCCTGTGCTGAATGGCTTCAGATGGTGACAAATCGCATTAAAAAGGAACACAAGTGGGCATTTTGACCATACGCGGCGTGAGCCGCAGCTTTGCATCCACCAGCGGCGGCGCGCCCACGCTGGCGCTGCAAGCCACCGACCTTGAGGTGGCCGAAAACGACTTCATCACCATCCTTGGCCCCTCAGGCTGCGGCAAAAGCACCCTGCTGCGTATTGTGGCGGGGCTAGACGTGCAAACTGCGGGCGATGTGCTGCTGGAAGGCAAAAGCATCACCGCCCCGGGCGCAGACCGCGGCATGGTGTTCCAAAGCTACACCCTGTTCCCGTGGCTCAACGTGCTGGACAACGTCTGCTTTGGCCTGCGCGAACGCGGCCTAGCGCGGCCTGAGCAGTTGGACATTGCCCAAAGCTTTATCCACAAAGTGGGCCTGACTGGCTTTGAAAAGCATTTTCCCAAGCAGCTATCAGGCGGCATGCAGCAGCGCACCGCCATTGCCCGCGCCCTGGCCAACAACCCGCGCATTTTGCTCATGGACGAGCCCTTTGGCGCGCTAGACCACCAAACCCGCGAGCTGATGCAAGAGCTGCTCTTGGGTATTTGGGAGGCAGAGCGCAAAACCGTTTTATTCGTTACCCATGACATCGACGAAGCTGTGTTCATGGGCAGCCGCGTGGTAGTCATGAGCGCCCGCCCGGGCCGCATCAAGCTCGACCGCCAAGTGCCCCTACCCCACCCTCGGCATTATTCGGTCAAAACCACGCCCGAATTCACCGCCCTCAAAGCCGAGCTGACTGAGCAAGTGCGCGTAGAAGTGCGGGCGGCGCAGGCACAGATGCAGGCATTGGCTAACTCTTGACTTTGTAGCGAACGCTAACGCATTTTTTGCCCGGCTTGGTCACTATTCCCCCGTTCGCCCTGAGCTTGTCGAAGGGTTCTTGTCCGGCTTCGTCACTGCTGCGGCTAAGCGAGGGGGGTTTTGTTTGATGGCGGTGTGAAGCTAGGGTGTGAAAACTGCTCAGCTGCATCGTCAAAATCTTGCTGACCTGCTGTTGCAAGTCTAAATATGTAATTTTTAAGAAGGCGGATTCCTCTTAGCCGTAATGAAATACAGCAGCGGCCCAAACGAGCCGCAGGTGATAGAAAACACCGCCCAAGGCCAAAATGGGCGGCCAGTGGCCTCTGCATCGCGTTTGATGAACACCAAGAGCAGGCACAGCGAAATGGCTAAATCGGCAAAGACTTGCCAGCTAGCGGGATGGCGCGTAAAAAAGAGCAAAAAATCCACCAAGCCGCCCGAGTAATGCACGGCATACGCGGTGAGCGCAGCAAAAGGCAGGAGTACAGCAGTCAAAATAATTTTGTTCATGGTTTTCCTTTCATAGTGCTGCTAGCTTAACCGGCGTATTGAATAGGCGCAATTACGTGGCAGGTAATAAAGTGGATGCCGCCAGCGGCATGCTTTGCCACTGGGTATTCAGCCATTTACTATAATTTTAGTAGCGCACTATGACCATATGACGCTGACATTGTTCTAATTTTTCTTATATTTTGCCAATGCCGAATCCAAAGCATGCAAGCTGGCGTATAGCAGTCAGATGCGCCAATAAAAGCATCTAAAACCTCTGCCTCACCCACAAAACCAACGAAGGAATATGCCATGAAGACATTGCCTACCACCGCCGCGCTGTGCGCCACAGCCGTGCTGGCCGCCTGCGCCAGCAGCCCCTCCATGAAGGCTTATGAGCAGGCCAGCCTGCCACCCGCCGTGCAAGTGCCCGCTGGCCACAAGGTATTTCTAGAAACGGTGGGCGTTGGCGAAATTACCTATGAATGCCGCGCCAAGGCCGCCATGGCGGGCCAGTTTGAATGGGTATTTGTTGGACCTGATGCCAAGCTGCTCGACCGCAGCGGCAAGTCAGTAGGCACTTACTATGGCCCTCCTGCCACATGGGCGGGGCTTGATGGGGTTAAATTAACGGGGGCTCAAGTGGCAGTAGCGCCCGCTGCTCCGGGCAGTATTCCCCTGCAATTGGTCAAAGCCAATGCCGCTTCGGGCGCGGGCATGCTCAGCGGCACCGCCTATATTCAGCGCGTGGCCACCATGGGCGGCGTGGCTCCCGCTGCGGCTTGTGCGCAAGGCAATGTGGGCACTAAACAAGTGGTGAAATACCAAGCTGACTACATTTTTTGGCGCTCTGTGGCCTAAAGCATTGCCTAAAAGTTGTAAGAAAAATTGGCCGCTAGCGCAATACCAGCGTGATTTTTCACTTTAAATACCATAGCAATTCCCACAGTATTCAATTGCAGTAGACGAACTTATGGCGCGTTAATTGCAACACTATTGGTAATGACTCCCTACCGCTGAAAAGCGGATGTGGTTAAGGTTGCGGCTTACAGACCGTGTCCCTCAATCGATCCACATCAGGAGTTTTTTTGTATGTCTTACCCGACAGCCCCTTTTAGCCGCCGCAGCGCCATCAGCGCAGCCTTGCTTGTGTTAACCGCCGCTGGCCTGCTATGCCTTACGGCGTGCAGCCGCATCCCCGAGACCATCAAAATTGGCGTGGCGCAGCCGCTGTCGGGTGGGCTGGCCGGCTTGGGCCAAGACATGCTCAATGGCGTGCAATTGGCGGTAAACGAGCTCAACAAAAGCGGCTTCAAGGTCAAAGGGCAATTGGTCAAGCTCGAAGTGGTGGCGCTGGACGACCGCGCCAATGCCGACGAAGGCAAAAAAGTAGCCGCCCAGCTGGTTGAGGCCGGCGTGGTCGCCGTGATTGGCCACCTCAATTCGGGCGTGAGCATTGCCGCCGCGCCCATTTATGCCGAAAAGGGCATTGCCCAACTGGCCATTTCCACCAACCCGAAATACACCGCGCTGGGCTTTGACACCACTTTTCGCCTAGTGGCCAACGACGACCTGCAAGCCTCGGCGGTGGGCAGCTACGCGGCCAGCAGCATTGCAGGCACTAAATTTGCCGTGGTAGACGACGGCACGCCCTATGGCAAAGGCCTGGCAGAAACCGCATCCAAGAAGCTCACTGGCAAAACCGTGACCCTGCGCCAGTCTTTTGACGACAAAACCAAAGACTTTGCCGCACTTGCAGACAAACTCAAAACCGAGGGCATTGAAGTGGTGCTCAGCACGCTCAATGATTTTCAGGTGATTGCCTTGATTGATGCCTTAGAAAAAATCGACTACGCCAAGCAAATCACCATTTTGGGCACTGATACCCTCAAAACTGGCGACATGGTCAAGCAGGCTGGGCGCGTGGGCGGCATGTTTGCCACATCTCCCGTGCTGGAGGCCACCGAGTTCCCCAATGGCGCAGCGTTTTTGGCCGCCTACACCGCCGCCTACAAAGCACCGCCCACCTACGGCGGCCATTACACCTATGACGCCACCCAAGTGATAGCGGCGGCTATCAAGCGCGCAGAAACCGCCGACCCGCGCAAAATCACCGAAGCCCTGCACAAATTAGACGGCTTTGGCCCTGTGACAGGCAGCTTTAAATGGACCGACAAAGGCGAACCGCGCTATGGCGTGGTCAGCGTCTATGCCGTGCGCGCTGGCAAATGGGAAAGCTTGGTGCGTTCGGACAACTGGTGATCTGCTTGGCGCAGGGCAGCGGTGCTACTGCAGCTCTAGGGCTGGTACTGGTCTTTTGGGGGTTTTGCTTGGCTTTTTTAAACTGCTTGCTCTGGTGCGCCCGATCAGCGTATTGGCGCTCCCGCCGCACCCACATGGCGGGCATACCGCAAATCGGTCGGACGGGAGCGCCAATACGCTGATCGGGCGCGTCAGACGAAGCATTTTCAAAAGCTAAACAAACAGTATTAGCCGCAGCATTTCCCACAGCACCCTTTTGCAAAGTTTGAACGCTTTTGGCGCTGTATCTGTCATTCCAAGTGGCAAACCTTAAAATACAAGGATATGACCACACCGATTCCATCAGACGCAAACCCCGCAGCCACCAAACCCAGCCACTTTTTGCGCCAAATCATCGAGCATGACTTGGCCGCTGGCACCTACGCCACCCGCCGCTGGGCTGGCTCGCCCGGCGATGCGGCGCACCATGCCAGTGCCCCGCTGGACAGCGCCAAAATCCGCACCCGCTTTCCGCCCGAGCCCAACGGCTACCTGCACATTGGCCATGCCAAAAGCATTTGCATTAACTTTGGCCTAGCTGCAGACTACGGCGGCGTCTGCCATTTGCGCTTTGATGACACCAACCCCGAAAAAGAAGATGCTGAATACGTCAGCGGCATCATTGATGCGGTGAAATGGCTGGGCTTTGACTGGAATGGCGCAGCCGATGCCCTGCCGTACCAAGCCAGCAGCTATTTTGGCTTTATGCACCGCGCGGCGCTGTATCTCATAGAAGCGGGCTTGGCCTATGTGGACGAGCAAAGCGCGGACGACATGCGGATTAACCGAGGCGATTTTGGCAAGCCGGGCGTTGATTCGCCCTACCGCAGCCGCACCCCCGCCGAGAATTTGGCGCGGTTTGACGAGATGAAAAACGGCCAGCACCCCGATGGATCGATGGTGCTGCGCGCCAAAATCGACATGGCCAGCCCCAATATCAATATGCGCGACCCCGCGATTTACCGCATTCGCCGCGCCACCCACCACATTACGGGCGACACATGGTGCATTTACCCCATGTACACCTTTGCCCACCCGATTGAAGATGCGCTGGAGCTAATTACCCACAGCCTGTGTACGCTGGAGTTTGAAGACCAAAGGCCGTTTTATGACTGGCTGCTGGCGCGCCTGAGCGACACCACCACCCTGCCCGATGGCCGCAGCATAGGCGGCCTGCTGGCCGCGCCCGCGCCCCACCAATACGAGTTTGCAAGGCTCAACCTCACCTATGTCGTCACCAGCAAACGCAAGCTGGCGCAATTGGTCAATGAAGGCAAGGTGAGCGGCTGGGACGACCCCCGCATGCCCACCATCGTGGGCCTGCGCCGCCGTGGCTACCCGCCCGAAGCCCTGCGCCTGTTTGCGCAGCGCATAGGCGTGACCAAATCCGACAGCTGGATCGACTACAGCACCCTAGAAGGCTGCCTGCGCGAAACCCTAGACCCCATAGCGCCCCGCGCCATGGCCGTGCTAGACCCCATCAAACTGGTTATTACCAACTGGGAAGAAGCCTTTGGCAGCGCCACCCATCTAGAGCCCTGCACAGCCCCCGTGCACCCCCATTTGCCCGAGCTAGGCAAACGCAGCTTCCACCTCGGCAAAGAAGTGTGGATAGAGCGCAGCGACTACGAAGAGGTGCCCAGCAAAGGCTTCTTTCGCCTGTTCCCCGCGCACACTAACGCAATGGGTGCTGCAGTGGCGGGAAGCAAAGTGCGCCTGAAATACGGCTACGTCATCGAGGTTGAAGGCGCAGACTACGCCCCCGACGCCACCCCAGACGCTATCAAGTCAGGAGCTGCCCACGCTATCCAAATAAGGGCAAAAGTCCTAAAAGACACCAAAAGCGGCACCCCCGGCAGCGACAGCGTCAAGGTAAAAGGCGTAGTCACCTGGGTGGCCGTGGCCAACGCCGTACAAGCCGAAGTGCGCCTGTATGACCGCCTATTTAAAGACGAACACCCCGACGCAGGCGGCAAAGACTACCTGGCCGCGCTCAACCCCGACAGCTTGAAAGTGGTGACGGCTTATGTAGAGCCATCGCTTGCCGCAGGCGGCGAAAATGACGCTATGGCCGCCAAAGCCGACGACAAATTCCAGTTTGAGCGGCATGGCTATTTTGTCGCCGACAGAATTGACCATGTAGCGGGGAAAGTGGTGTTTAATAAGATTACGGGTTTGAAGGATACTTGGGCGAAGTAAGCTTATTCTCCGACAACAAAAAATGACTCAGCAAGAACTTAACTGGATTTCCATTGATGGCTTCAAAAGTATTGCCTCTACTGGTGAGGTAAACCTGCGACCCATCAATCTCATCATTGGCGCAAATGGTTCTGGAAAATCTAATTTCATTGGTATTTTCGCGTTTCTTCAATCAATAAAAGAAGGACATCTATTTGACTATGTCAGAACCGCCGGGGGAGCAGATGAGTTATTGCATTTTGGATCTAAAAAAACGCAAGAAATTAAAATTGAGCTGTCTTTTGGAGACGATGTCAATGGTTATTCTCTAACGCTGAAAACAGACAACGACGACAACTTATTTCCGAGGGAAGAGTCCGTCAGTTTTTGGAACAAAAACAGCCACCCAGATCCTTATGTAAACTTCCTTGCTGCCATGCATGCTGGCAAGGAAGCGGGTATCAGCAACTCTGCCTTGCGAACAGGGATTGCCAGCTGGATACGTGCGCGCTTAGATCGATGGCGCCTCTACCATGTTCACGATACCAGCCCGACCTCTCCGCTTAGAAAAACGGCAAGAGTAGACGACAGCGATTACCTGCGTCCTGACGGATCAAATCTAGCGGCGTTTTTATATCGGCTACAGCAAACTGAAAAATATGCTGATGCATACCATTTAATTCGTAAGACAGTTCAACAAATTGCACCATTTTTTGACGATTTTCTGCTACGTCCAGACAATTTAAATGCAGAGTCTATTAAATTGGCATGGAAGCACAAAGGATCGGATAAATACTTCGGTGCTGCAGCCTTCTCTGATGGCACATTACGATTTATTGCACTTGCCACATTGCTCTTACAGCCCTTAGACCTAAGACCGTCTGTAATCTTAGTTGACGAGCCAGAGCTTGGACTCCACCCGTCTGCCATTACGCTGCTAGCGTCAATGATCAGGCAAACATCTGCGGAAACGCAAATTATTGCCTCAACACAATCTCCGTTGCTGTTGGATCACTTTGATCCAGAAGATGTACTTGTAGCCACTCGAATGAATGGTGCGACTACCCTTACAAGACTGGATGCTGAGCCACTAAGAGGCTGGCTTGAAGACTACAGCCTAGGTCAACTTTGGGAAAAGAACGAATTAGGTGGTCGTCCAATCGCAGAACTGCCGAACAAATAAGATGACACGTTTATTAGTTCATGTTGAGGGACAAACAGAAGAAACGTTTGTGAATGAGTTAATACGGCCGCACCTTATTGCAAGAGGCTTTACATCTGTATCGGCAAGGCTGTTGGGCAATGCTAGGCAACGGGCGCGTCGTGGCGGGATAAAAGCCTGGACGGCGGTAAGGGATGACATCACGCGCCACTTATTAGCTGACTTAGGCTGCTATTCAACAACAATGGTTGACTACTACGCACTCCCAGCAACCGGCACTAAAGCATGGCCTGGGCGCGAAAATGCTAATTTTTTAAATCATGCAAATAAAGCCCAAAAAGTCGAAAATGCGATAGCCTTGGATATTTCCGTATCACTCAAAACCCCGCTCCAATCTTCGCGTTTTATACCCTATGTCGTCATGCATGAGTTTGAAGCTTTGCTATTTAGTGACTGCCAGGCATTTGCAAATGGCGTTGGACGCGCCTACCTAGCTCCGGTATTTCAAAACATCAAAGACCAGTTTGGTAGTCCTGAAGAAATCAACGACTCACCCGCAACAGCACCCTCGAAGCGCGTAGAGATCCTCATTCCAGGCTATCAAAAACCATTCCTTGGGAATCTAGCGGCCTTAGAAATTGGATTACCCAAGATGCGGCAAGAATGCCCCCAGTTTGCGCAATGGCTGGCAAATTTAGAGGCACTTGTCTGACCATGTTGAAGAATGTCTTTCAACAAATATCACTGCCTGAGCTGGAATCACAGGCATACGAATGTACTGAATTTGATGCCCTGCCCGACACATCACTCACCGAAATCCCCAACGACCAAGCCGAAGTATCGGGCAACTTGCCCAGCATAGTCAAAGAGCTAGAAGGCCGCTTGCGCCTGCTCATCAAAACGTCTATGGTCAAGCTCAGCGGCCTCTATGGCGAAGCCACCGAACAAAATTTCCCCACCCGCAACAGCTACAGAAACCCCATAGTAGCCGAAGCCCTCAAATCCCTAGGTTTTGTCAACCGATTCGGCCACGGCGTGCAACGCGCCCAAGCCCTGCTGGCAGACAACGGCAACCCGCCTGCGGTGTTTGAGTTTGATGCGCATTCTGTGTTGGTGAAGATTTATAAGAGAACAGAGTAAAGCACCTGGAAACATAATGTTCAGCCAACGCTTTCAGCTTTCCGTTGTCATTACCACCCATGCCAAACAGCGCATGCTAGAGCGTGACATCAACGAAGCATTGCTAATGGAAATCATTGAAACCGGCACCGACAAAGACGCTGGCAACGGCCACCACTGGGTGTTCAAGCATGTTACTGGCAGAACTGACAACTTGCTTTGTGTGGCCGCTGTAGTGGACAATGTGTTTGTAGTCAAGACCATCATGCACCACTGGGAGCTAGACTCATGAAATCTACCTATTTTGAAGACGACGACATCCTGCAAATTCGCGTTGCGGACAAACCCATCGTGCGCGAAGTGTCACAAGGCTGGCACACCAATATCAGTTACGCAGAAGACGGCACCATCGTCGAGATAGTGTTGCTCGATGCCAAAAAAGAAGGCCTCCTACCGCTTGAATTCAAACGGGCGGCGTGATCGTTGATGAGCACCAACCATCGCAACTTTGACCGTGATACTTTTCCCGTTGCTGTGCACCTGTACGACCGCCTGTTCAAAGACGAACACCCCGATGCAGGTGGCAAAGACTTTTTGGCGGCGCTAAATCCCGACAGCTTGAGAGTCATCTCCGCCTACGTAGAGCCGTCCCTAGGCGCAGGCGGCGCGATTGCTGCACAAGCCGATGACAAGTTTCAGTTTGAACGGTATGGGTACTTTGTGGCGGATCGCAAAGACAATGGGGTGGGGAAAGCGGTGTTTAACAAGATTACAGGGTTGAAAGACACTTGGGCGAAGTAACCAACCTATTAGGATTAATCAAATGGCAAAATCTGAAACCTCGGCTACGTTAGCGCAAGTTATCGTGGAGGGCTATCGCTCCTGCAGAAATACGGATTTCTCACCCCATCCTCAATTGAGTGCCCTTATTGGTATAAACGGCGCTGGGAAAACAAACCTCTTGAGCGCGGTCAGATTATTAGCAAATAGATCTAGAAGATTTTTTAGCCCCACCAATGAGAATGAGTCTTCACTGAATGAGACGATCATAACCTCTTGGTTTTTAGTAAATGGGTTTCGTATTGGATTTCGGCTCAGGCTTTTTCTGTCTATTTCAAGCAAAAATACGGACGAAGTAGTTGAAGTTGCTGAAGAGTGGAACTTCAAGAGTATTACAAGTTCAAGAATTTGGCGAGCAATTCCACCGACATTAATAATAAATTCAGCCAAGGCTCAGCGCGGAGGGATATTAGATATTGACATGAGCCGTTATGAGCGGCAGTTTTTCATGAATAAAAAACTGGCTCATGCGGATTTAAGCGCTAAGGAGTTTTTTAATGACGAAATTAGCAAAAATAAAAAGGTAATTGCTGCTGTGAACGCGGTCACTATTTTTCGGCGCGGCATAACCTATTACGGCGCGTCCCAATTTACTGACCCGTCAAGATGTCCTAGCAGTTTCGAGATAGAAGGTGATGGCCGACTTGCAGATGCTTATGGAAATTCTAGAGTGCATGCTAAGTTCCTTCACGATTTGTACACGCTGAGAAAAAGCAAACCTGAGCTTTATGAAGTTTATGAACAATTTATATCAAAGAATGAACTTGGATTGATTAGCCGACTTACATGGAAAGAAGTCCAGCTTAGCTCCAACATAGCGGAAGTTAAGTCTGGTGGCACCTTCAAAAGAGTCAGAAAGTACAAAACACTGATAATTCCAAAAATACAAATTGGTCAATCGCACATAACATTTAACCAGCTATCTGAAGGAACTTTTAAGACGCTAGCAATGGTGTTTTACATAATGACCGATTCGAGCTCTTGTTTGCTAATTGAAGAGCCTGAAGTTTGTATTCACCTTGGTTTGCTTAGTCGGATCATGAGCACGATCAAATCTTACTCTGCTACCAAGCAAGTGATCTTTTCAACACACTCTGATCAAATACTAGATCAGCTTGAACCTAACAACGTATTTGTGGTTGCAATGACGCGTGCTGGTACAACCGCCACGGCAATCGAAACATGGATTGGCAACAAGGGAAAAACTGCCCTCACTGAGTACTTAGAGGAGTCCGGGACACTTGGAGAGTATTGGCGCGCTGGAGGTCTTTCTTAATGGCGAAACTTATTGGAGTTATCGCTGAAGACATGAGCGACGTCGAAGTAATAAAAATCTTACTGAAAAAAATGACTAAGAAGTCTTTTACTACGGCACAGTTTGTAGGTAAAGGTTGTGGCCCATTAAAGAAAAAAATACCCGGCTGGTGTAAAGCATTCAAAAATAAAGGTGTTCAGGCAGTTCTAGTTATTCATGATTTGGACAAAAATGATGCCCAAGAGCTTCGAACTAAATTAGAAAGCATGCTGCCTGCAAATGTTTTCGCAAATGCAACGGTTGTGATTCCAACCGAGGAACTAGAGGCCTGGCTACTGAGCGATGAGAAAGCCATAAAGACCGCTATGAAGTTACAAACCAGCCCTAAGAAAATTCATCACCCGGAGCAGATTACGTCTCCAAAGGAATATCTGGCAGCTCTTGTTAAGCAGCACTCCAAAAATGGACTTAAACAATATGTCAATGCTATTCACAACTCCAAGATTGCAGATGAACTTTTGATTCAGCACCTTAATAAGTGCGCATCTTTTGCTGAATTCACCGCTTTTGCAAAAACTGCAATTGGGTAATACCGAACCGCTCCTAGTATCGGTTTTTTATGCCTCGCCCCCAAACCATACAAATCTACCTCCCCGCAGGCGACCCGCGCGGGATGCGCGTTGCGGAGATCACTACGCGGATTGTTCGCGTAGTGGAAGTGCCGCGCAGTCAACTGGGCGAATTTTTGAAGATGCCCGAGGCCTTGCAGGTGGGCATGTATTTTTTGATCGGTGAACTGTCTGAATCTGGCTTACCGCGTGTCTATATCGGCCAATCTGGCAACGTGGGCAAGCGGCTGGTGCGGCACAACCAAGACACCGACCGTGGCAAAGACTTTTGGAATCGGGCACTGGTGGTGGTGTCGCTTACCAACAGCATGACGCAAACGCACGCGCTGTTTTTAGAGTGGTTTGCAATTGGCCGGGCCACGCTGGCCGGGCGCTACAGCCTAGAGAACGGCAACGCGGGCGCGCGGCCCCACACGCCTGCGCCGCTAGAGGCCGACTGCCACGAGATCCACGAGACCGCCGCCACCCTGCTGGCCACGCTGGGCCAGCCAATTTTTGAGCCGTTGACCAACGTGGCCACCAGCAAGGGGAACAAAGACTTGTTCTACTGCAAAGGCTCAGGCGCAGATGGGGTGGGCGAATACACCACCGAGGACTTTGTGGTGCACCAAGGCTCCAAAGCACGACTGGAAAGTACTGAAAGCATTAAACCGTCGCGAGAGCGCATGCGTGAGCAACTGGTGGCCGATGGCACCATGGCCGCGCAGGGCGGCGTGTACGTCTTTACCCGCAACCACCTTTTTGCCAGCCCTAGTATGGCCGCAGTGGCACTGATGGGCCGCTCTGCCAACGGCTGGTCTGAATGGAAGACCGCGCAAGGCAAGACGCTGGATGAGGTTAAGCGGCAGACGGTAGGTGTGGCGAGTTGATTGACGCTACTGATTTTGTAGCTGCTCAAGTTTTATTTGATTGACTTAATAACTTTAATGGCTTGCATGGCCAGCACTTTAGTTTACGCCATGGGTAGAGTGGTGTTTGAGGAAAATGCCCGCATGAGAATAATTGTTCGCCCACCTACTGGGGGTGTCAGTGCCCACCTTGCAAGATTGGGAGCAAGGCCGAAGGCAGCCATCAGGCGCTGCGTGCACTTTGATTACTATTGCTGCGCAGCAACCTAGGTTTCTGAAAAAGGCATTAATAGGCTTGGCTAAGCTTGCTTATACCGCATGAGCTACCTAGGTATTCTGCACACCACAATATCGCATCTAACTTTGGATTGCAAATACCAACTACTTCGCAAAAATCACTATGTAGATCGAAGATTTTTAAATTTCCAGCATAGATATCGCGATCCGTCATCAATATTGAGGATGCGCTATTTCTAGTAACTGCATAAAGTGTGCGTATCTCGCATCAGAGATATTCATTAACACTTATGGAGCTGCTGTATGTTAGTTTTCACCAATCGTCAACTTACAACGAACTTAGACAATGAAAAGGCCTTCACCAAAGCTTATACGCCTTTTAGTGATGCACTAAATTGCGCTCTTGTCTCAAGCAATGCAATTGATAATTCCAGATGGAAAGTCACAAATCATTCTATCAATTTGACTGATCAGGCGGCTTTAGCGGAACTTCGCAAGTCTTTTTCTGGAGCGCAACCAATACTGGTCTATTTACATGGGAACAATAATTCGCCGGACACATGCTTTACACGCTGTCAAGCATTAGAAGCAGAATACGGTGTATCTGTTATTGCCTACTCTTGGACTTCCGAAGGCTATCAACCAAATGGTGATGATTTATCTGGTATCGACAATGGCAAAGTTAACGACGATTTAGATGAGGATAATTTTTCTAAAGTGTCGAAAAACAAACTGAGTGAGGGTTGGATTCAACGTAAAGCCAGGCGCTACGCTCAAGCAAAAACTAATGCGCAGCATAGTGCTGCTTCGCTGGCCCGCTTTTTACGTTTAGTTGCTGCAGCACGCTTAAGCACTATGAAAATGCCTTTCTCAATAGCGGCGCATAGTCTTGGATGTCATTTTGTGCACTACGCGATTACTCAGGAAGGAGCTGCAGAATCGTTTGCTGCGGCTCAAAACATAATCCTGATGGCGGGATGCACCGGTAGTGCCAAGCATGCGGCATGGGTAAGTCAAATAAATCCCGTGCAACGGGTATACGTAACTTATACAAAAGCCGACTCAGTACTTGCTGCTGCATTCATAGTGGATGGCGATACAAAACTAGGTACTGATCCAGGCACAGACCGCGTAAAAGGTGTCAAGTATCGTTATATCGATTTTGAAGGTGCGGCCAAAATGAATTTTGGCGCACATAGGTATTTCGTCGCCGACCCAGCTAAGACTTTGTCCAAACAAGCAACATTACTTTTTAAGCGTATTTTCACCTCTGAGCCTGACATTTCAACAGCCGACTCATCTCTGAAGGTTGTTTACCCAGTAGGCTGCACGCCAGATATGTCTGTTTGCTACATGGGAAACAGCTAGATCAATCCATACCGCGTCGCCTTGCCCACCCCCGTTTTCACCGGCACTCCCGAATCTCCGTTGGGTGAGCTCACGGTAGGCGGTGGCGCGTGACAAGCCTGTGATGGCTGTGTATTTGCCGGCGCTTAAGCCGCCTTCAAATCCATGGGGTGCAGCGTCACTTAGTTTGGCCTGCGCTTTGCGTTGGCTGGCGGTCATGGCGGGGTGTGCGGCTTGGGTAGCGTGTGGGCTAGCGCAGCGTGCATTTGCGCGCTGCGGCGGGCTTGCAGCTGGTACGACAAGCTAAACAGGCGCTGTTGCTGAGCGGGATATGCCGTCCACATAGCATTGGCTGGCGTTAAGCCGTGCAATGAGCTGCTTCATTTGCTGGGGCACGTTGGCTTTCACATTGCTTTTCAAGCAAAAGCCATCGCCTTTAAAATCAGCCACGCATGCCCACCAACAGCCCCGCCCTCAGCCCAGTTACCAACCCACATTCCCGCCTAATCCGCTTCAACAAACCCTATGGCGTGCTCAGCCAGTTCACGCCCGAGGGGCGGTGGCAGGGCTTGGCGGGGTTTATCAGCATACCTGGGGTGTATGTGGCGGGCCGGCTCGACGCAGACAGCGAGGGGCTGCTTTTGCTGACCAATGACGGCAAGCTACAAGCGCGTATAGCTGACCCGCGCTTTAAGATGGAGAAGACCTATTGGGTGCAGGTGGAGGGCCTGCCTACTGTGCAAGCCTTGGCCAGTTTGCGCAGCGGCGTGCTGCTCAGCGATGGGCCCACACGGCCCGCCAGAGTGCGCCCAATTGACGAGCCGCCCGATCTGTGGCCGCGCAACCCGCCGATTCGCCAGCGGCAAAACAGCCCCACCGCGTGGCTAGAGCTGTGCATCAGCGAGGGGCGCAACCGCCAAGTGCGGCGCATGACGGCTGCTGTGGGCTTGCCCACGCTGCGCCTGATTCGCGCCGCCATTGGCCCGCACACGCTGGAGGGGCTGGCACCGGGCAGCTATACGGGCTAAGACCCACCCGCCATTTGGAGGCATTCCTCTAGCCCGCTAGTTCGCGTTCACTAGCAAAAATCTGCACAATTGCGCCAACCCTCCACTAACACAAGGAAATATGATGACCGCAAAAAACCTATCCGCCGTAACTTCTGACGTAATCGAAGCTTCGGGCAACACCGCTAAAAACGTGATCGACGCATACCGCGTGGGCGGCGAGCGCGTGGTGACGGCGCTAGAGCAGCGCTGGAGCAGCGCCATGAAAGGCGCACGCGCCCAGCTGCAAGACGACGTGGCCAGCAACGCATCTGCTGCGCAAAAAGCATTCAGCTCTTACTACACCAAGGGCTTGGTTGCCAGCTGCGATGGCGCTTATGCTGTAGTGGGCCAAATGGTCAAGTTTGCTGGCGCTGGCGTAGAGCGCACCGCTTCGGCCACGCAAGCTTTTGAAGCCAAAACTGGCCTCACCACCCTGAGCACGATTGCCCAAGCCGCCATGCCTGGCGCATTAGCAATCAGCGCTGTGGCCACCCAGATTGAGAAAAAATCTGCCCTCTTGGTGGTCAAAGCCAAAGGCGAAAGCAAGTCCGCCAAAGTGGTCAAACGCGCTTCGGCTTTTCGCAAAGCACGCGCCGCTTAATTAGCCCCGCGCACGCCACGCAAGCGCTGTGCGCCTGTGTGGCCACACCAGCCATGTGTAAGAAAGCGCCCTTGCGGGCGACTTCTACCGCATGGCTTTTTTACGTTTAACTCCCCTCTTATTTGCCCTGCAATGCTGCGTTGCCAACCCCAGCGCTGCTATGGGTTTGATGCTGCAAGAAGCGCCTGCACACTGCGGTGTGGCACCAACGGCAGATGCAGCGCCGCCAGCCGCTGCAGCCAAACGCCTTGCGCAGAGCAAGGCGGTATCTGGCAAAAAAGACATTGCATGGGCATGGCTGGGCTCACCCACCATGCGCTACCCCCACCAAGCACTGGGCTCTGCCACCCACGCTGCCAGCCTGCATGTGCAGATGGCCAGCCCCGCTGGCACGGTGCGCGAACTGGTGTATACATTGCCCCTGCACAGAGTATTTGAAGACCGCATTCCAAGGCTTGTTGACATAGACCGCGATGGGCGCGACGAAATCTTGTTGGTCGAGTCTGACGCGCTGCGTGGCTCTGCCCTCGTAGTGCTGGGGGTGCAGGGCAAGGCTCTGGTAGAAAGGGCGCGAGGGCCCTTCACGGGCTCTACCTTTCGCTGGCTTAATCCTGTGGGCGTGGCTGATTTTGATGGCGATGGCAGGCTAGATGTGGCCAGTGTCACCACGCCGCATGTGGGCGGCATACTGACTTTGCACCACTACCGCCCGCCGCAATTGGTGCCTTACGCCAAAGCCATGGACACATCGAACCACCGCATGGGTGACTTGGAGCAGGCGCTGGCTGTGGTGGTGGAGCTGCCGGGGGTGCGCCCTACCATCATCGTACCCGACATGGGCTTGCGTGCAGTGCATGCGCTGCGCTGGGAAGCCTCAGCGAACGCAGGCGAAACAGGACAATGGAAAGAATTGGCTGATGTCAAAGCGCTGCCAGCGCGCGTGGAGCGCATCACCCCCATTGCGGGGGGAGGCTGCGTGATGTTGTCGGATGGGAGTTGGCGGCAGTTGCTGCTGACCAACTAAGAGCGCCGTGTCGGGCTGTGCGCGGTGCGCAGAGTTATGAACGGTGCGCAGGGCTGGGGCGACCAGCGATGTGGCGGAACATGATGCGGCCCTTGGTCAAGTCGTAGGGCGAGAGCTCTAGCGACACGTTGTCGCCGGCAATGATGCGGATGTGGTTTTTGCGCATTTTGCCGCCGGTGTAGGCAATCAGCTCGTGGCCGTTTTCTAGCGTTACACGAAAACGCGAATCGGGCAATACCTCGTTAACGAGGCCTTTCATTTCAATCAGTTCTTCTTTGGCCATAGTGACAGGAGTCGGTGGTTTATGCAGGGAGCAGGTTATATCAGAGCGCAGGAGGCCTAAAACTAGGCAAC
>JANOYR010000175.1:0-7354 GCA_031428975.1 Polaromonas sp.
TGGATAGGCTTGGACAAACGTGTGCAGATCGAATCGCTGGGGCACGACTGCTGGCAAGTAGTGCTCAACTATGGCTTTAAAAACGACCCTGATGTGCCGCTTGCACTAGAGACCATCAAAGGCCGTGGCTGCGACCTCAACGCTATGACAACCAGTTATTTTCTGTCCCGTGACACTGTAATTCCCACCATTGGTGGCGGTATGTCGCAATGGCGCGAGAAACTCTTTGCCCAAATGCACCACAACGCCAGTGCAGCAGCTGACTTTTTGTATTTACCCAATAATTCGGTTGTCGAGTTGGGTTCAAAAATCGAAATTTAGTAATCCATGGGCTTCTTCAAGCAGTTCTTCAATGACCTGTCCATCAGCGCATTCAGTGCAGGTTTTGTTGCTGTTCTCGTAGGATTCACGAGCTCTGTTGCTATTGTTTTTCAAGCTGCTCTGGCTTTTGGGGCCAGTTCAGAGGTTATCAGCTCGTGGATGTGGGCGCTGGGTATCGGCATGGGCGTGTGCTCAGTTGTGCCGTCCCTTATTTTGCGGAAACCCGTGATGGTGGCATGGAGTACACCCGGCGCAGCGGTGTTGGCCATCGGCGCAAGCGCAGCGGGGACAGGATTTACCATGGGCGATGCGGTGGGGGCTTTTATGGTCAGTGCCGCATTGGTTGTACTGTTTGGTGTAACCGGTTGGTTTGAAAAAATCATGGCCAAAATTCCTGCCGCAGTTGCCTCTGCTTTGTTGGCGGGTGTACTGACACGTTTTGGCTTGCAGGCTTTTGGCGCGTCGCAAACGGCGCTCCCACTGTTTGTGCTGATGCTGGCCAGCTACCTCGTTGGCAAACGCTTGGCGCTGCGCTATGCAATTCCTATCACCCTGCTAGTCGCTATAATTTATGTAGCAATTAACGGTCAAATTACGCTGGCAACTGCTCATTTTGGCATTGCAATGCCAATTTTTATTGCCCCCAGTTTTTCGTGGGCTGCTGCGGTTGGCTTGGCGCTGCCTTTGTTCATCGTAACCATGGCATCGCAAAATTTACCGGGTGTGGCCGCCGTTCGCGCAGCAGGCTATGAATTACCAATTTCAAAGATCATTACCCTCACAGGACTAGCCACTTTAGTGCTAGCACCATTCGGCGGATTTGCCTTGAGCCTGAGCGCTATTACCGCAGCTATTTGCATGGGGAAAGAGGCACATCCAGACCCCGACAAACGCTACACTGCAGCTGTTTCCTGCGGAGCGATTTATTTTGTAATTGGTATTTTTGGCAGTGTCGTCACAGGCTTGCTCACCGCGTTTCCCAAAGAGCTGATCGCCATTATTGCTGGGCTCGCACTATTGGGCACGATTGGCAGTGGCTTAGCAACCGCGCTTAACAACGAAACCCACCGCGAGGCCGCTACGATTACTTTTCTTGTCACGCTTAGCGGCGTGGTAATAGCCGGAGTGGGTTCGGCGTTTTGGGGCGTGGTCGCGGGCGCTGTGGTGATTCTTGTGCAACAGTATCGGTTGCGTTCTTTTTAAAAGATTTCTTATGCACATTTTATTTATTGCTGATCCGCTCGAATCCTTCAAGATTTACAAAGACACGACTTTTGTGATGATGCGTGAAGCGCAGCGTCGAGGTCACACGCTTTCAGCATGCGAGCCCAAAGACATCATGTGGCAGCAAGGCGGCTTGGTGACAGCCTTTGTGCGCGACATCAGCCTCACAGGCGAGCCAGTGCACTGGTTTACAGCCCAACAAAGTGCGCCTGACGAGCGGCCGCAAGCTCTCAAGGCGTTTGGTGCAGTCGTGATGCGCAAAGACCCGCCCTTTGACAGCGAATTTTTTTATGCCACCCACCTGCTAGAGCAAGCTGAACGCGAGGGTGCTAAGGTTTTCAACAAGCCGCGGGCTTTGCGCGATCACCCTGAGAAACTGGCCATTATGGAGTTTCAACGCTTTATCAGCCCCACCCTTGTTACACGCGATGCGTCCGATATCAAAGCCTTTCATGCCATGCACCGCGACATCATTCTCAAACCACTAGACGGTATGGGTGGCATGGGCATTTTCAGAGTCAAGGACGATGGCCTCAATTTGGGCGGCATCATTGAAACGCTCAATCAAGACGGTGCAGAGACAGTGATGGTACAAAAATTCTTACCTGCCATTGCGCAAGGCGATAAACGGGTACTCGTGATCGGCGGTAAACCCGTACCGTTTAGTTTGGCGCGTATTCCGCAAGGCGGCGAGGTGCGTGGAAACCTCGCCGTGGGAGGTAAGGGCGTGGCGCAACCGCTAAGTGAGCGCGACTGGGAGATTGCCAATGCGCTAGGGCCAGTGCTTGCGTCGCGCGGACTGCTGCTGGTTGGTCTAGACATCATCGGCGACTGCTTAACCGAAGTAAATGTGACCAGCCCCACCTGCTTTCAAGAAATTACAGACCAAACAGGCTTCAATGTTGCGCAGTTTTTCATGGAAGCGCTGGAATTGGCTTGCCACTCATAAGTAAGCCTAGTGGCCAATGGCTACACTTGGGGTCTACACAACCCTTGGAGACACCATGAAAAAAATCAGCTTCCTACTTTTTGCAACCCTGTCTGGCGCTTTGTGTGCCCAAACTTTAAGCGGCATCACGCTTGACAAACCGCAAGCCCAAACAGGACAAAGCGTACAGGCCAAAGTAGCCTTTGACTTTGACGAAACCGCAAATTGCGGCATGCGCGTGGACTGGGGTGATGGCAGTGGTGACGATGTGAAAATCAATGACGTAAAAAAACTGCCGCACATTGCCACGCACACCTATGCCAAAGCAGGCGACTACACCGTAAGCGCCACACCCAAAAAGGTCACCAGTTTGCTCGGCTGTGTTGGCAAAGCGAAAACCGTTGCGCTGAAAATTGTGGCGCCGCCAGCGCCGATGGTCGCGGCTGTCGTAGCCGCTCCTGTAGCTGTGGCCGCTCCTGCCCCAGCAGCCAGTGCTGTGGTTGCGGCCAAGCCTGCGGCTTCTGCGGCAGTAACAACTAGCAGCGTTTGCCCTACAGGCTGGACTTTGAACGCAAAATCTGTCAACAAAAAGACCAAGGCTTTCACCTGCACCGCCAAAGCTGGCACTCCAGCACCCGAGAAAAAGCTCAGCTGCGAAGGCGATACGGGTTATTTTGAGAACGCCAAAAAAGGCATGATCGGCTGCCGAATTTAAGAGCGAATTTCGCCTTGACCCAACACCACGTATTTGAGTGAGGTCAGCCCTTCAATCCCCACTGGCCCTCGGGCGTGGAATTTGTCGGTGCTGATGCCAATCTCTGCGCCTAGGCCAAACTCAAAACCATCAGCAAAGCGTGGGCTGGTGTTCACCATTACGCTGGCCGAGTCTACTTCACGCAAAAAACGCTGGGCATGGATGTGGTTAGTGGTGATGATGGCATCGGTATGGTGGCTTGAATAATGGTTAATGTGGGCAATGGCAGCATCCACACCGTCCACTATTTTGATGCTAATAATGGGGGCGAGGTATTCCTCAAACCAGTCTTGCTCGGTGGCATAGACCAGTTGTGCGCCCTTCACAGCCGTTAAAACAAGCATCGATTCTGCATCGCACCGCATTTCCACGCCTTTAGCCGCAAAAACAGCGCCAATGCGGGGAAGATATGCCGCGGCCACACTTCGCGCCACCAAGAGGCCCTCTATGGCATTGCAAGGGCTGTATTTCTGGGTTTTGGCATTGTCAGCGACGTTTACCGCCATATCAAGGTCAGTTTCGCTGTCAATATAAACATGACAATTGCCGTCAAGGTGTTTGATCACAGGGACTTTGGCATCGCGGCTGATGCGCTCAATCAACCCCTTTCCACCGCGCGGAATCACCACATCTACGTACTGCGGCATGGTAATTAGATGCCCCACAGCCTCGCGGTCGGTGGTGGGTACAAGTTGCACCACGTCTTCGGGCAGACCCGCCGCAACCAGGGCTTGGCGCACCAAAGCCGCCAACGCCCTGTTCGAGTCAATCGCCTCGGAGCCGCCGCGCAAAATGCAGGCATTGCCCGACTTAATGGCCAGCGACGCCGCCTCAATTGTCACATTCGGGCGGCTTTCATAAATCATGCCAAATACACCAATCGGCACGCGCATTTGCCCCACGCGGATACCGCTGGGCATTTGCTTCATGCCAATAGTCTCGCCAATAATGTCTGGCATGGCCGCTAGTTGCTCGCAGCCCAGTGCGCAGGTTTCCAAAATTTGCGGCGTGAGCTTGAGCCGATCCACCATCGGCGCGGCCAAACCAGCAGCCATCGCCCGCTCAAGATCCTTGGCATTTTCTGGCTGCAAAGCCTGCACATTGTCACGTAGCAATTGCGCTAAAATTTTCAATGCTTTGTTTTTAATAGCAGCAGATGACCTAGCGAAGGTGACACTGGCTGATTTTGCTTGCAACCCTAAAGTTTGCATCAGATCAAAGGTGGTTTGGGAGTTCATACGCTGCATTTTCTCACACCACCCGTGCCAGCATCATGGCCAGCCGCGCCAGCGCCTGCCAGCCGTTGGCCGGCCAATCGGGGTGTTTAAGCCCTTTGACGATGCCGTCTACCGTGTGGGCTGCGTTTAGGAGGCGAATGGTCTCTGCAGTGGTCAGGCGCGGCAACACCCGCTCGTAAAGCTTTTGCTTGATGCCCCAGACACGCGCTTCTTGCAAGGCCACAGGCAAAGGGCGGCCATCGTCGATGGCCGCGCGGATACGGTGCAGGGCGCGGATATCTTCACTCAAGGCCCAATGCACCAGCACCTCGGCCTCGCCTTCGGCTTGTAGGCCGTCCAGCATGCGCTGCACACGCGGCATTTGGCCTGAAAGCACCGCCTCCGACAGCTTGAAAACGTCGTAACGCGCCACATTGAGCACAGCACCCTCAATTTGCTCAAAACTGAGCTCGCCCGCGCCGTGCAACAAGGCGAGCTTTTGGATTTCTTGGTGTGCAGCCAGCAAATTGCCCTCTACGCGGTCCGCAAAGAAGCGCAGGCTGCGCTCGCCCTCCTCGCCCGCCTTCACGCGCTGGCCTTGTGCGCCCAAGCGCTGCGCGATCCACTGCGGCAAAACGCGCCGGTCGATGCTGTCGATTTGCAGGGTTACACCCATGGATTCGAGCGCACCAAACCATGCACCGGTTTTGGCCATTTTGTCGAGCTTGGGCAAAATGAACAACGTGAGTGTGGAGTCATTGCCGCGCGCGGACTGCGCCAATTGTTGAATAGCGGGGCTGCCCTCTTTGCCGGGTTTGCCACTGGGAATGCGCACCTCCAAAATTTGCTTGTCAGCAAACAAGCTCAAACTACCGCCCGAGGCCAAGACTTCACTCCAGTCAAAATGCGCGCCTGAAACGGTATGCACACTGCGCTCTGTGTAGCCTTGCGTTCGCGCTACTGATCGTATAGCGTCAGCAGCTTCTTGGATTAGCAGCGGCTCGTCGCCATGCAAGGTGTAAAGCGGCTTGAGGCCACCCTGCAGGTGCGCTGTAAGCTGTGGCGCTGCTATTTGCATGGCCTGCCTTGGTGGCGCTTAAAGCGATTTAACCGATGCCAAGCGGCGCATCAGTTGCTGGACCAAATCGGTTTGCATGTTGGCATACAGCAGTTCTTCTTCAGCTTCTTTAGACAGCACCACGGTTTCATTAAAGCTCACGTCGCGCTGCAGCAAAAGCTCGGTTTCAGGAATGAGTTCTTTGCCTTGTGGGGTGCGCAAAATGAATTTAAGCCGCGTTCGCAGCGCGAATTCGCGCACACCACCAGTAGAGTTCACGCCCACCACCGTCTTTTCACGCTGGTCGGTGATGATCTGCAGCACCACTTGGGCGGCGTTGAGCGCATTGGCATCGCTAAGCAACTTCACACTGTCGTTGAATTCCATGGTGCGCCGAAACTCTGCGCCAAGCACCGACGTTGCGGCAAAAGTGGTAGCAAGGGTTTTAAAACTGAAGTTTTGGCTGCCCCTGAGCTGGAAACCGCATGCGCCTAAGCCCCAAGCCGATGCAAGCACGCCAAGACCCAACAGCGAACGGCGTGTGTACATCGTCACACCACCACGTTCACCAAGCGGCCAGGCACCACAATCACCTTTTTAGGCGGCGCACCAGCGGCCAGTTTGACGAACACATCACTCGCAAGCGCTGCTTTTTCAATAGCGTCTTTGGTGGCACCAGCGCTGACAACGAACGATCCACGCAGTTTTCCGTTGATTTGCAGCATCAGTTCCACCTCGTCTTGCACCAAGGCAGATTCGTCCACGGCAGGCCATGGCGCATCCAGCATGTCGCCCTGCGAAGTGGCATAGCCCAAGTCTGCCCACAACGCCGCACAAATATGCGGTGTAGCGGGGTAAAGCGTGCGCAGCAAAATACCAAAACCCTCGCGCAGTGCCGCTGCATCTTGCGCCGAGCCGTCCGATTCGTGCGCCTCCAGGGCATTGAGCAACTTCATCGCGCCCGAGGCCACGGTGTTGTATTGCATGCGCTGGTAGTCGTAGTCGATTTGCTTGAGTACAGTGTAGACTTCTAAGCGTAATTGCTTAGTTTTTTTAGATAAATTGGCCGATGTCGCCGTCAAATCGATATTATTAGCTATATTGCTTGTAGCATTTAGTTTGATGCCAAAATTCCACACTCTGCGCAAAAAGCGGTAGCTGCCCTCCACGGCCGAATCGTTCCATTCCAGCGTGGCCTCGGGCGGCGCGGTGAACATCATGTACAAGCGGGCAGTGTCTGCGCCGTATTTATCGATCAAGTCTTGCGGGTCTACGCCGTTATTTTTGGACTTGCTCATGGTGGTGACACCGCCGTAGTCCACCGCGCTGCCATCCGACTTGAGCTTTGCGCCATTGACTTTGCCGTCTGCGCCAAAGGTGTTGTCCACCTCGTGTGGCCAAAAGTATTCAATGCCACCTTTGGCAGTTTTGCGCGAATACACATGGTTGAGCACCATGCCTTGGCACAAGAGCTTGGTAAAGGGCTCGTCGATTTGTGTGAGCCCCAAATCGCGCATCACCTTGGTCCAAAAGCGGGCATACAGCAGGTGCAAAATGGCGTGCTCGATGCCGCCAATGTATTGGTCCACGCCGCCAGAGGCAGGGGGCGCTCCAGCAGCAGCCTGCGTCCAATACGCTGCGCCTTCGGCAATCATTTTTTCAGAGTTTTTAGGATCGCAGTAGCGCAACACATACCAAGCGCTGTCTACAAAGGTGTCCATGGTGTCGGTCTCGCGCCGCGCCGCTTTGCCGCAGATGGGGCAAACCACCCCCGCGTGAAAGCCCACATGTTTGTGCAGCGGATTGCCCGAGCCATCGGGCACGCAGTCTTGCGGCAGCACCACGGGCAGGTC
>JANOYR010000176.1:0-6851 GCA_031428975.1 Polaromonas sp.
CGTGGGGTATTCCGCTTCATAGCTACGTTTTGTTGAACGTCTGGGGCGATTAAGGGGTGTGCCGTCCAAGTTTTCCTGGAACTCCATTAGCACCCCGTCCTACCCACCGATTACTCGCCCCAGACTTTACTCGCACTGAGACCTTGGGGGAAGCTTCCCCTCATATTGTCCAGGTCAGTTCAGATCCACCGTAGCGCATGACCGTTTTATATTCTGAATGCTACTATTTTCATAGCTTACTATAACCATATGACGGCGACATCTGCACTATTTTTCATAAATATAAAGCGCTGAAGCAACATTCTGCGCAAAACATAAACTGCACCCTCGCGCTAAAGCATGGGCGATACCGGTGCGCCCCAATCAGAGACATCGGGCTTGAATAGCGCTCAAATGGGAGGATAAGACGCGGACACTGTTTGAGGGCGTAGCCCGAGTTTGGCCGCGTCCCTCCCATTTGGGTGCTATTCAAGCTTACGGCGCAGCCGGCCGATGGCTCGGGGCGCGCTGGTATCGCCCGTGCTTTAGCGCAAGGAGGCCATCTGCGATCGGTTAACCGACTGCGGCCTCTTCCTCTGCTGGCTTAGGCTTGGCCTCTTTCTTGGGCAGGGGCTGAATGTCCAAAGTGACTTTGTCCGCCTCGTCAATGTCCACAGTCAGCAAGCCGCCGTCCATGAGCTTGCCAAACAGCAGCTCGTCGGCCAGCGCTTTGCGGATGGTGTCTTGAATCAGGCGCTGCATCGGGCGCGCACCCATGAGCGGGTCGAAGCCTTTTTTGGCCAAGTGCTTGCGCAGCTTGTCGGTGAAGGTGGCGTCTACTTTCTTGTGGTCGAGTTGGCTTTCGAGTTGCAGCAAGAATTTGTCCACCACTTTCAAAATCACGTCTTCGTTGAGCGCCTTAAAGCTCACCATGGCGTCCAAACGATTGCGGAACTCTGGGGTGAACAGGCGCTTGATATCGGCCATTTCGTCGCCCGCTTCGCGCTTGTTGGTAAAGCCGATGGTCGATTTGTTCATCGTCTCAGCACCCGCATTGGTGGTCATGATGATGATGACGTTGCGGAAATCGGCTTTGCGGCCATTGTTGTCCGTTAAGGTGCCGTGGTCCATCACCTGCAGCAGCACGTTGTAAATATCGGGGTGCGCCTTCTCGATTTCGTCCATCAGCAGCACGCAGTGCGGCTTTTTGCTCACGGCTTCGGTCAGCAGGCCGCCTTGGTCAAAGCCCACATAGCCCGGGGGCGCGCCAATCAGGCGGCTCACGGCATGGCGCTCCATGTATTCGCTCATGTCAAAGCGAATCAGGTCAATGCCCATGATGTTGGCCAATTGCTTGGCCGCTTCGGTTTTGCCCACGCCCGTGGGGCCCGAGAACAGGAAGCAGCCAATCGGCTTGTCAGAGCGGCCAAGGCCAGAGCGCGACATTTTGACGGCGGCGGCCAAGGCTTCGAGCGCTGGGTCTTGCCCGAAAACGACGTTTTTCAGGTCGCGCTCGATATTTTTGAGCTTGCCGCGGTCGTCGTTGGACACGCTGGCGGGCGGAATGCGGGCAATTTTGGCCACAATTTCTTCCACCTCAGACTTGCTGATGATCTTTTTGCGTTTGCTGGGCGCAAGGATGCGCTGAGCCGCGCCCGCCTCATCAATCACGTCAATGGCTTTGTCGGGCAGCTGGCGGTCGTTGATGTATTTGGCCGACAGCTCGGCGGCGGCTTGCAGTGCGCCCAGCGCGTATTTCACGCCGTGGTGCTCTTCAAAACGGCTTTTCAGGCCCTTCAATATATCCACGGTTTGCTCAACTGTGGGTTCGACCACTTCCACTTTGAGGAAACGGCGTGCCAGCGCTGCGTCTTTCTCAAAAATGCTGCGGTATTCAGTGAACGTGGTCGCACCAATGCACTTTAGCTGGCCTGAGCTAAGCGCTGGCTTGAGCAAATTCGACGCATCCAGCGTGCCGCCCGATGCCGAGCCTGCGCCAATAAGCGTGTGGATTTCGTCTATGAAAAGGATAGCATTGGGGCGGTCTTTGAGCGTCTTTAAAACGCCTTTAAGGCGCTGCTCAAAGTCACCCCGGTATTTGGTGCCCGCTAGCAGTGCGCCCATGTCTAGCGAATACACCACGGAGTCTGCCAGTATCTCGGGCACGTCTTTTTGTGTAATGCGCCAGGCCAAGCCCTCGGCAATGGCAGTTTTGCCCACGCCAGCCTCGCCCACCAGCAGGGGGTTGTTTTTGCGGCGGCGGCACAGGATTTGCACCGTGCGCTCCACCTCGTATTCGCGGCCAATCAGCGGGTCAATCTTGCCGTCTTTGGCCATTTGGTTGAGGTTTTGGGTGTATTGCTCTAGCGGCGAGGCTTTTTCGGACTTCTCGTCTTTCTCGTCTGTGGCCTCGCCCTCGCCTGCTTTCACTGGTTCGGGTGGGTCCGACTTTTTGATACCGTGGGCGATAAAGTTGACCACGTCTAGACGCGTGACGCCCTGTTGGTGGAGGTAATACACGGCGTGGCTGTCTTTTTCGCCAAATATGGCCACCAGCACGTTCGCGCCGGTCACTTCTTTTTTGCCATTGCCGGTGCTTTGCACATGCATGATGGCGCGCTGGATCACGCGCTGAAAGCCAAGGGTGGGTTGGGTGTCTACCTCGTCCGCACCAGCCACTTGGGGGGTGTTGTCTTTAATAAAGGTGGACAGAGATTTACGCAAATCATCCAAATTGGCCGAACAAGCACGCAGCACCTCAGCGGCGCTGGGGTTGTCCAGCAGGGCCAAGAGCAGGTGCTCCACGGTGATGAATTCGTGGCGGGCTTGGCGCGCCTCGACAAAGGCCATGTGCAGGCTGACTTCTAGTTCTTGGGCGATCATAGGGTGGTATCCAGTGTCGAGGGTTAATTGTGGAAGCGAATCGGTTGGTATTAAGCTGTGGGCTCGGCCACACATTGCAAGGGGTGGCCCGAGGCGCGGGCTGCCTCGGTCACTTGGTCTACCTTGGTGGCGGCCACGTCTTTGCTAAACACGCCGCAAATGCCTTTGCCATCCAAATGAATTTTGAGCATGATGGCGGTGGCGGTTTCGCGGTCTTTGTTAAAAAACTCTTGAATCACCATCACCACGAATTCCATAGGCGTGTAGTCGTCGTTCAGCAAAGCCACTTGGTACATCTGGGGCGGCTTGATTTTTTCGGGGCGGCGCTCTAGCACAGTAGCGCCGCCGTCATCCTCTTCGCGGCGTGGCCTAGCGGGAGCGGGCGCAGGGCTGCGCGAGGGCGGCCGCTCGGGCGGTGGCATGGTGGCGGCGCGAGGCCGGCATACAGAGGGTTGTGGGTTTGCCATTGGTGTCATTTTAATAGCCAAGTATTAGCCTGCGCTTGAGGTGGCAATTGGAGCTGCGAACGAGACTTTCAATAGCAGTATGCCCCAAGCAAGGCAAAATTTACAAAAACAAGCAAAAAGTCCCGCTTGCCGGTCTGTTTTATGCCAATTACACAGTTTGCATCTGGTCGATCAATGCTTGCCCAAAGCCCGAGCAGCTCACTTGCGTGGCGCCGTCCATTAGGCGAGCAAAGTCATAGGTTACTTTTTTGCTGGCGATGGTTTTTTCCATGCTCTGGATGATGGCATCGGCCGCTTGCGTCCAGCCCATGTGGCGCAGCATCATCTCGGCCGCTAAAATTTCAGAGCCTGGGTTGACATAGTCTTTGCCTGCGTATTTGGCGGCTGTGCCGTGGGTGGCCTCAAAGCAGGCCACCGAATCGCTCAGATTCGCGCCAGGCGCAATGCCCATGCCGCCCACCTGAGCGGACAGCGCGTCAGAAATGTAGTCACCATTCAAATTCAGGGTGGCTATGACGCTGTGTTCGGCTGGACGCAGCAGAATTTGCTGTAAAAAAGCATCCACCATCACGTCTTTGACCACGATTGGCCTGCCTGTTTGGGGGTTTTTAAACCGGTACCACGGTCCGCCATCGATCAGTTTTGCGCCGAACTCTTTTTGTGCCAACGCATAGGCCCAGTCACGAAAAGCCCCCTCGGTGTGCTGCATGATATTGCCTTTGTGCACAATGGTTACGCTGGGTTTGTCATGGTTGACGGCGTATTGCAACGCCTTGCGCATGAGGCGCTCTGTGCCCTCAGAAGACACAGGTTTGACGCCTAAACCCGAGGTTTCGGGAAAGCGGATGGTCTGCACACCCATCTGCGTTTGTAGAAATGCAATGAGTTTTTTAGCCTCTGCGCTGCCCGCCGCAAACTCGATTCCCGCATAAATGTCTTCGCTGTTTTCACGAAAAACCACCATATTGGTTTTTTCTGGCTCTTTGAGGGGCGATGGCACGCCATCAAAGTAGCGCACAGGGCGCACACAGGCATACAAATCCAAGGCTTGGCGCAGCGCTACATTCAGGCTGCGCATGCCACCGTCGGCTGGGGTGCCTAGCGGCCCTTTAATCGACACCACATATTCACGCAAGGCGGCCAGTGTTTCTTCGGGCAACCAAACGCCGGCTCCATAGACTTTAGTGGCCTTGAGGCCCGCATACACTTGCATCCAATGGATTTTTTTACCCGTGCCGTAAGCGGCAGCCACCGCAGCATCGACCACCCTGAGCACCACAGGGGTGATGTCAACGCCAGTGCCATCGCCTTCTATATAAGGAATGATCGGCTGGTCTGGTACAGCCAGTGACTTGTCAGCATGCACCACGATTTTGTGGCCTTGGGCAGGCACTTGAATGTGCTGGTACGTGCTGGACATGGGTAAAACTCTTAAAAATGGAGGAAAAAGGGCTCGCGGGACACAAAACACCGCTCAAACTGCCCGAAAACAGCGTTTTAAATTTTAATCTCAAATATTTGTAAACATTTTGTCAACCAAACGAAAAGCCACCCCGTTACGACCATACCGCCTAATTTTTGGTGGATTTCTAAGTAACGTTACCCAAAGGAAATTTAAAATGAACAAACTCCTCGCCGCTCTGGTTGCTGGTCTTTTCGCTGTTGGCGCTTTCGCCCAAGCTGCTGCTCCTGCTGCTGCTGCCGCTCCTGCTGCTAAGCCAGCTGCCGCTGCACCAGCTGCTGCCGCTCCTGCTGCTGCCGCACCAGCCGCTAAAGCCGCTGACGCTAAGCCAATGGCTAAAGCTGACGACAAAGCAGCTATGAAAGCAGAGAAAAAAGCCAAAGCTGCTGAGAAAAAAGCCGCTAAAAAATCCAAAAAAGCTGAAAAGAAAGAAGCCGCTAAGTAATTAGCCCTGCTCTTTCGCTCAAAAACCCGCGCAAGTCGCGGGTTTTTTTACGCCTGCAGCGCCCGTGCGGCGAATTTTCTAGCGTTCGCGCGGGACATTAGAAAAATTGACCGCCCTAAGCCCCACCAAATTTAGCCAAATTGTGATGAAATAAAAGCCATGAACCATCTGCCCACACTGTTTGATCGCTTCGTCCGCCTAGCCTTAGGCGCGGCTTTATTGGCCACCGCCCAGCTGGGCAGCGCCCAAGAAGACCCACAATTGGATCTTAAGCGCATCAAGTTAGGCGCTGGCATGCACCAAATCGACGTGCAACTGGCCATTAGCCCCGAAGAAAAGCAAATTGGCCTGATGTGGCGCAAAGAGATGCCCCAGCACGAAGGCATGCTGTTCATATTTGACATGCCCAGTAAACAGTGCTTTTGGATGAAAAACACCCTCTTGCCTCTTACCGCAGCATTTGTGGCCGACGACGGCACCATCGTCAATTTGGAGGACATGAAGCCCCAAACCCTAGAATCCCATTGTTCAACCAAGCCGGTGCGCTATGTGCTGGAGATGAACAAGGGCTGGTTTGCTAAAAAGGGCATCAAAGCGGGGGCTAAGCTCACTGGTGCGCCATTTTCAGTGCTCACTAATAAATAGCGCACTATGACCATTTGACGGCGACATTGGTCTGAAAAATTGTAAATATACGTTTTTAAGCTGCCCTAGGGCCGCCAAACGAAGTTGGGCACTTGCAGCCGCACCCTGATACTGACATACCCACCACTGTTCGTTTAGAGATATTCTGCGTAGATTTTGAAACTACTTATTCTGAGCTGACGCGCCCGAGCAGTGTTTTGGCTCTGCCGTCCGACCGATTTGCGGTATGTCCGCCATGAGGGAGCGGCGGGAGCGCCAATACGCTGTTCGGGCGCGTCAGACTAGGCGGTTTCATAAGCTAAACAAACAGTATTGCGCTACCCCAGCATGAAGAAGTGCGGTAAAGCACAAACGAAAAAGCCACCCGAAGGTGGCTTTTTGTAAACGCTAAAGAACAGATTAGTTCAAAGCAATTTTCTTGTCGCCTTTGTAGGTGTACAAAGTCATGGCTGGGTTCTTCAGCTCGCCATTGGTTTCAAACTGCACCGTGGTGGTGATGCCTTTGAAATTGGTTTTGCCGATTTCAGCGGTGTAGACTTTAGGGTCGGTACTGTTGGCACGCTTCATGGCGTCCACCAAGACAAACACTGCGTCATAAACGTAGGGGCTGTAGACTTGGAACTGCTTAGGGTACTTGGCTTCGTAGCGCTTCATCCATGCGTCGCCGCCTGGCATTTTGGCCAATGATGCGCCGCCTTCGGCGCAAACCACGTTCTCAAGCGTTTTAGCGCCACCGGCTTGTTTGATCAAGTCGTTGGTGCAGATGCCGTCGCCGCCGAAGTATTTCTGCTTGGTCAGACCCAATTGTTCCATTTGGCGCAGCATAGGGCCAGCTTGTGGATCCATGCCGCCAAAGAACACAGCGTCTGGGTTCTTGGCTTTCACAGCGGTCAAAATCGCCATGAAGTCCACAGCCTTGTCGGTGGTGAACTGCTCGTCCACAATGGTCATGCCTTTTTGCTTGGCCACG
>JANOYR010000177.1:0-5677 GCA_031428975.1 Polaromonas sp.
TCGTCCGAAATAGCCATGCTGGCATAGTCAAAGCCCGTAGTTCCCGAGACCATCACCCAGTCGCCTGCCACCACGGCGCGGGAATAGCCAATTTGCGCTTCAAAAATGGAGCCTGAGCTGATGAGTTGGCGGTTCATGGGGTATTCTTTCTGATGAAATTGGTCTTTATCGCAGCTAATTAGCCATGAATTGGTATCAATAGCATAGCAAATTGATGCCCGCGACAGCACCTAGTCGCAGTGCACAATCTAACCTCCCAGAGCCTCCCACCGCTCCAGCGCTCCCAGCAACTCTTCGTCAATCTGCACATCGCGCGTTTGCAGAGCCACGGCTTGCTTGGGGTCGCTGGCGTAGAGGCTGCCATCGGCTAGTTGGGCGCGGATGGTGCTTTGCTCGGCTTCTAGGGCGGCAATTTTGATGGGCAGGGCGTCGAGTTCGCGTTGTTCTTTGAAGCTTAGCTTCTTTTTTAATAGCGTACTTTGTCCATTTGACGGTGACAAAGCCTGTTTTTCTTCAATGCGCTCAGTCTTGACTGGTTTGCTGGGCATTGCCGCCTCTGCCGCCCCAGCCGAAGCGCCTGATGCTGCCCGCAGGCTGCGCGCGCGCTGGCTTTGCACCAGCCAGTCTTGCACGCCACCTTCGTATTCGCGCCAGTGGCCATTGCCTTCGTAGGCAATCATGCTGGTGACCACATTGTCCAAAAATGTGCGGTCATGGCTGACTAAAAACACAGTTCCGGGGTAGTTTTGCAGTAGTTCTTCGAGTAACTCTAAGGTGTCAATGTCCAAGTCATTGGTGGGCTCGTCTAGTACCAACACATTGGCAGGCCGGGCATACAAGCGTGCTAGCAGCAAACGGTTGCGCTCGCCTCCCGAGAGGCTGCGCACGGGGGAATTGGCGCGCGATGGGTCAAACAAAAAGTCGTTGAGGTAGCTCTTAACGTGCTGGCGCTTGCCATTGATCTCAATCCATTCGCTGCCCGGGCTGATGAAGTCCTCGAGCGTGGCATTCAAATCGAGTGAATTGCGCATTTGGTCAAAATATGCCACTTGCAGGTTGGCGCCTTGGCGAATTTTTCCACTGTCGGGGGCGATTTCGCCCAAAATCAGCTTGAGCAGGGTGGTTTTGCCAGCGCCGTTGGGGCCCAGCAGCCCAATTTTGTCGCCCCGCAGCAGCGTGCCGCTGAAGTTTTTGACAATCACCTTGGCGGGTACTGCGCCTTGCGCCACCGCCTCGGTGGAGCCTTTGGGCCCGCCAAATGATTTGCTGACATCGGTGAGCTCGGCCACAATTTTGCCGCTGGGCGCACCGCTGGAGACTTCCATGCGCACGCGGCCTAGCGCATCGCGCCGCGCTTCGCGGTTGGCGCGCAGCACTTGCAGGCGCGTGATGCGTCCCTGTGCGCGGGTGCGCCGCGCCTCTACGCCTTTGCGAATCCACACCTCTTCTTGCGCCAAAAGCTTGTCAGCTTTGGCGGTAATGACCGCTTCTTGCGCCATTTGTTCCTCTTTTTGCAGCAAATACGCCGCAAAATTGCCCGGATAGGTCATCAAATGCCCCCGATCCAACTCCACAATGCGGGTGGCCACGCGGTCCAGAAAACTGCGGTCGTGGGTGATGGTGATCACACTGCCGCGAAAATTAATCAGCAATTCTTCCAACCATTCAATCGAATCCATGTCCAAATGGTTGGTCGGTTCGTCTAGTAGCAGCACATCGGGCTGCGCCACCAAAGCTTGCGCAAGCGCTACGCGCTTTTTCGTGCCGCCCGATAGACTGCCAATCAAGGCGTTTGGATCCAGGTGCAAGCGGTGGATGGTTTCATTGACGCGCTGCTCCCAGTTCCAGCCGTCGGTCATTTCAATGGTGTTTTGCAGCGCTTCTAAATCGCCTTCGCCATTTGAGTATTGCTCAATAGCGGCTAATGTCGGCATTAAATGGTGCTGTACAGCTATAAATACAGTAGCTTCTGCATCAAGCTGGGGTTCTTGTGCCACATAGGTCACGCGCAGGTTGCTTTGCAGCTGGAGTTTGCCGTCGTCGGGTTTTTCCATGCCTGCCAAAATTTTCAACAAAGACGATTTTCCCGCCCCATTGCGTCCAATTAAGCCCACACGCTCACCTGTTTCAAGAGAAAAATCAGCGTGGTCCAAGAGCGCAAAGTGGCCAAAAGCCAATTGCGCATTGAGTAAAGTCATTAAAGCCATAAATTCCTAAATAATGGGGGTGATTGTCGCGTACTGGATAACCCTTGACCAAAAGCAGGCAAAACAAAAGCCTGCGCGCCTTGGTTTTGGCTATAGTGGGCGATTGCCTGTTCATAGGCACTGGAGAAACCAATGGAATTGCAAATTAACGGAAAACCCGTGCAGGCGGACATAAAAGTGGACACCGATGGCGCTATGCCTTTGCTCTGGGTACTGCGCGATGTCCTTAATATGACGGGGACTAAGTTTGGCTGCGGGGTTGCCGCTTGTGGCGCATGCACCGTGCGTATCGATGGGGTGGCGGTGCGCAGTTGTGTCACGCCAGTTTCGACGGTGGTGGGCAAACACATCCAAACCATTGAAGGACTGGGCAGCGCCAAATTGCATGCCCTGCAAGAGGCATGGATTGCAGAGCAAGTGCCCCAATGCGGATATTGCCAAAGCGGCATGCTGATGGCCGCAGCGGCATTGTTGGACACAACACCGCTACCGACGGATGCGCAAATTGACGAGGCGATGACCAATATTTGCCGCTGCGGTACATACCAGCGGGTGCGGGCGGGTATTCATCGGGCTGCCAAGGCCATGTCGATGGTTGAAGGAGCAAAATCATGAAAAGACGCACATGGCTTTTAAGCGCTGCGGGAATAGGCGGCGCGGCATTAGTGGGATGGGGCGTGCTTCCTCAGCGATCGCGCATGGGCAAGCCCGAGTTAATGCTTCCTAGCAAGGCTGACATTGCGCTCAATGGGTGGATCAAAATCAATGCGGACGGCAGTGTCACGCTGGCCATGCCGCGCAGCGAAATGGGCCAAGGCGTGCACACCGCGCTGGCCATGCTGGTGGCTGAAGAGCTCGACACGCCACTGGCCAAAATTAAGCTAGAGCAAGCGGGCGCTGACGCCATTTACGGCAATGTGGCGATGTTTGTGGGTAGTTTGCCGTTTCACCCATTGGATATGGAGGAAGGGCATAAAACCACGGTGGTCAAGACTGGCCAATGGATCGTAGGCAAACTCTCACGCGAGCTGGGGGTCAATGCCACGGGGGGGTCATCCAGCGTGTCGGATGCGTGGGAACCGCTGCGGCTTGCCGCAGCTACCGCCAGGGCGCAGTTGGTGCAAGCTGCAGCTGCGCAATTTAAGGTGGCAGCAGCTGATATTCGTATCAAAGACGGCATGGTGCTTGCAGGCGCGAAAACGGTGCATTTTGGCGCATTGGCAGCCGCAGCAGCCGGCGCGTCGGTAGGCGATGTCACAACCAAAGCGCGCGCAGATTGGCAAATTATCGGCAAACCAGCACCGCGCAGCGATGTGCCCGCCAAAGTCAATGGTACGGCGCAATTTGGTGCGGATGTACGCCCAGAAGGTTTGCTCTATGCATCGGTTCGCATGTGCCCCATGATCGGCGGAGCTCCAGGTGCAATGGATACCACGGCCGCTTTGGCATTGCCCGGTGTACAAAGGCTGGTGCAACTGGGTAGTTACGGCGGCAGCACGGCGGGCTTTGCGGTGGTGGGCAAAAGCTCATGGCATGCCAAACAAGGCGCATTGGCAGTTGACGTGCAGTGGCAGCAGCGAGCAGGCGGGGCGCTCAATACGGGCGACATCGAAAAATCGATTGCATCGCAAGCCACCGACGATAAAGGCTTTGCTTTTTACAAAAATGGCGATGTTACGGCAGTGGAATCAATAATTGTTGATCAAACGCGCAATGCAGGCTCGGCGGGGGCTGGCGCTCTGCGCGTCATAGAAAGTCAGTACAGTGCACCTTATTTAGCGCATGCTACCTTGGAGCCTATGAACTGCACCGCGCGGGTCGATGCACAAGGGGTGGAAATCTGGGCTCCCACCCAAGTGCCGCAAATGGCCAGGCGCATAGCGGCGCAAGTGGCTGGCGTTTCAGAAGACAAGGTTAAACTACACGTCACACTTTTAGGTGGCGGTTTTGGACGCAGGCTAGATGTGGATTTTGTGGGCCAAGCAGTGCGCGTAGCGATGGACTGTGGCGGTAAACCGGTGCAAATTTTGTGGTCGCGCGAAGAAGACATGGGGCATGACTTTTACCGCCCCGCGCACGCCGCTAATTTGCGTGGTGCGTTGGATGCCAAGGGCGATTTGACCATGTTGCGTATTCACAGCGCAGGAGACGCCATCACACCGCGTTGGTTTGAACGCGCGTTACCCATGCTGGCCGGGCCCGTTGATGCACCGGACAAAACCACATCGGAGGGCTTGTTTGACTTGCCCTATTCCATACCCCACCAGCGCATGACACATACCGCGACCAAGAGCGGCGTGCCTGTAGGCTACTGGCGCAGCGTGGGGCATTCTCATAATGCGTTTTTCTCAGAAAGCTTCATCGACGAATTGGCGCATGCTGCGCAAACTGACCCGCTGCAGTTTAGGCGCAAACTACTTAAAGATGCGCCGCGCTACTTAGCGGTACTCAACTTAGCCGCAGAAAAAGCGCAGTGGGGTGCTAAATTACCTGCGGGTCACGCACTGGGCATTGCAATACACGAATCGTTTGGCACTATTGCTGCACAGGTGGCGCAAGTATCTGTCGGAAACAGTGGTTTGCCCCTTGTACACCGCGTGATTTGTGCCCTAGATTGCGGCGTAGCAGTGAATCCGCAAATCATTGCACAACAGGTAGAAAGTTCCGTCATCTATGGTTTAACCGCAGCTCTATACGGACGTATCGATATAGAGGAGGGTGTGGTCAAGCAAACAAATTTCTCGCAATACCAAATGGTCAAGTTACGCCAAGCCCCAATAGTGCAAACGCACATAGTACCTAGCATGCATGCACCTGGAGGTATCGGTGAGCCAGCCGTGCCTCCTTTGGCTCCAGCTGTAAGCAATGCATTTTTTGTTCTGACAGGAAAACGCCACCGAAGCTTACCGATAGCTGTTTAATGCCAAACTCAGTGGCAGCCGATAAATAATAGAAATTTGTTGCGCAACCAACTGAAATCGATGTATACTCGTGGGCTCGACTGACAACGATAAGCAAAGTAAAGTTTGCCAAGTTAAGTCAGAGTCAAGTTAAGTAAAAATTAAAAAAATTTTGAAAAAATTGACAGACTGGTAAAAACCAGTATATAATTCGAGGCTCAGCTGATCACAGCGAAGCAAGATAAAGAGTGTAAAAGCTTTTCAGCAATTCATTAAAAAATTACAGCCGATAAGCGTGGGTGTTTGAAGGCGAATGCCAAGACGAAGTTGTTGCTAGCAATAGTGATAACCAAGTCAAAGTCTTTTGGACTTTAAACACTCATGCGAAATTGATAGATAGAAGTTAAATTCTTCGATCAATTCCGTTTTAGAGTAAAACAAGATCGAACTATAGAGTTTGATCCTGGCTCAGATTGAACGCTGGCGGCATGCCTTACACATGCAAGTCGAACGGTAGAGTAGCAATACTTGAGAGTGGCGAACGGGTGAGTAATATATCGGAACGTGCCC
>JANOYR010000178.1:0-3767 GCA_031428975.1 Polaromonas sp.
CGGTCGCCTGCGCCCGCCCCACTGCGCAGCGCACTGGGCATCCAGAGTGCCGGCCCGCTGCGCGGGGAGCTGTGCGATGCTCAAAATGTGGGATCAGGGCTGTCATCTGTTTGAGCCCGCAGGGCGAGTTATGACAGACCCCCACATTTTGAGCATCGCACAGCTCCCCGCGCAGCGGGCCGGCACTCTGGATGCCCAGTGCGCTGCGCAGTGGGGCGGGCGCAGGCGACCGGAGGATACAAAAGCTGGGTATAAACAACCTTAAAGCACCCCACGCGTAGCCAACGACCGCATCAAATCCCGCACGCCAAATGTCCAAGGCGCTACCTTGTCGGACGTGTTCACCGCATTGGTCAGGCAGCCCAACAGCGGGGTGCTGATGCGCACCACGTCGCCCACGGCGTGGGTAAAGCCTGAGCCCGGGCCGTGGCGGTCTTGGGTGGGGGCGAACATGGTGCCTAGGAAAAGCATGAAGCCGTCGGGGTATTGGTGGCTGGCGTGTAGGGTTTGGGCGACCAAGTCTAGCGGGTCGCGGCTGATCATCTTGAGCGAACTTGCGCCTTGCATCTCAAAGCCGTCGTTGCCAGTCACTTGCATGGCCAAGTCGCATTGGCGCACATCCTCGATGCTGAAGTGCGCGTCAAACAGGCGAATAAAGGGGCCAATGGCGCAGGATGCGTTGTTGTCTTTGGCCTTGCCCAAAAGCAGGGCGCTGCGGCCTTCCACATCGCGCAGGTTCACGTCGTTGCCCAAGGCCGCGCCCTGCACCTGCCCGCTGGGGCTCACGCACAGCACAATCTCGGGCTCGGGGTTGTTCCAGTGGCTTTCGGGGTGAATGCCCACCTGCGCTCCCGTGCCCACGGCGCTCATGGCCTGTGATTTGGTGAAAATCTCGGCATCTTTGCCAATGCCCACCTCTAGGTATTGCGACCACATGCCGCGCTCTATTAGCAGCGCCTTGACCTGCATGGCCTGCGCCGAGCCGGGCTTGAGCGCCCGCAAATTCTCGCCAATCACCTGCGTGATGGCCTCGCGCACGCCCGCCGCCCGCGCCGCGTCGCCGCGTGCCTGCTCTTCAATCACCCGCTCCAGCATGCTGGCCACAAAGGTGACGCCTGCCGCTTTGATGGCCTGCAAATCGCAGGGGGCTAGCCAATGCAGGTGCGCCGCAGCGCCACCCGCCAAACTTTCGCAGGCGGCGTGGCCTTGTACGGCTGATAAATCGGCTATTTTGGGCAACTTGCCAGCGGCAAAAGCCGCGTGGATGGCCTCAGCAGGCGCGTCTTGCGCCATAAGGTCGGCGCTGGTGGCGGCCACGGGCGTTGCGTCGTAAATGCCATCTGGGCGAGCCAATACCAAGCATGGGGCGGCTATTTTTGGCCACCAAACGCGGCCAATCAGGGTGGCCTGGTGGGCATCTTGGGGGAGTAGGTTGTTATTTGTCATAGTTTGCTGGGTTTGTCTAGAAATTAGGGATCGGACTTGGCCGGACGCAGAGGACGCAAAGCTTACGCAGAAGACGCAAAAGAACAGCCAAAAGAAGAAAAAAAGGGGGGTAATAAAAACTAGAAAATTGAATAATAAAACTTGTTAATGATCATTAATTAATAGCAACAAATGACCATATAACGCTGACATCGCCACTATTATCATAAAAAGTATTTCTTTAACCTTTTGGTATCTGTTTCGGTATTCTTTTGCGTCTTCTGCGTAACCTTAGCGTCCTCAGCGTCCGGAAGTTCTCTCCCAGAAAGGCACCTCCTCAAAACCCCAATTCATAAGAAATAGTAACAGGCGCATGGTCAGAAAACTTCTCGGTTTTGTAGATCGCCTCCGTGCGTGCCAGCGCTGCAATCGCAGGCGTAGCCAAGTGGTAGTCCAGTCGCCAGCCCACGTTTTTCTCATAGGCTGCGCCGCGTTGGCTCCACCAGGTGTAGCAGGTGTCGGTGGTGTCGGGCTGTAAGCGGCGGTACACATCAACCAAGCCGGGGCTGCCTTTTTCGCCAGCGTTCAAAATACCCGTCATCCACGCCCGCTCTTCGGGGGTGAAGCCGCTGTTTTTTTGGTTGCTTTTCCAGTTTTTCAAATCGGCTTCTTTGTGCGCAATGTTCAAATCGCCGCACAAAATGAAATCGCGCTTCTTGGCCAGCGCCGCTAAATGCGGTTGCATGATGGCTAAAAAACGAAATTTGGCTTCTTGCCGCTCGGGGCCCGCCGAGCCGCTGGGAAAATAGCTGCTGATCACCGAAAATTTGCGCAGCGGCGTGTCAAAGCGCAGCTCCACGTAGCGGCCTTCAAAATCAAACTCCCCGCCTTGTTTTTCGTCAAAGCCAATCACCACCTCACTGGGTTCGTGGCGGCTGTAAACGCCCACGCCGGAGTAGCCCTTTTTTTGCGCAAACTGAAAATAGCCCTGCATGCCCGCAATGCTTTCAAACCCGCCAGCGGCCATGTCAAAGGCTTGCGCCTTGATTTCTTGGACGCACATAAAATGGGGGGCGGTTTTCTCCACCCAGGCCTGCATGCCTTTGCTGGCCGCCGAGCGAATGCCGTTAAAGTTCAGGCTGGTAACGCTACACAACGATTGTTTCATGACTCAAAATCTTTCACCACAACAAGACAAGCTGGCCGTTCAATTCGTGCAATTCGCGGTCGAATCCGGCGTGCTCACATTCGGTGAGTTTAAGACCAAGGCGGGGCGCTTGTCGCCCTATTTTTTCAATGCGGGGCTGTTTGACGACGGCGCTAAGTTGTCTAAGCTGGCCGAGTTTTATGCGCAGCGCATTGTGGCCAGTGGGGTTGAATTTGACATGATTTTTGGCCCCGCGTACAAAGGCATTCCGCTGGCTGCTGCGGTGGCCATCGAGCTGGCGCGGATGGGGCGCAATGTGCCCTTTGCCTACAACCGCAAAGAGGCCAAAGACCACGGCGAGGGCGGCACGCTGGTGGGCGCACCCGTGCGCGGGAGGGTGTTGATTATTGACGATGTGATGAGCGCGGGCACGGCGGCCAAAGAGTCGATTGCCATCATCCGCGCGGCGGGCGCTGTGCCCCACGCGGTGGCCATTGCGCTGGATCGGCAAGAAAAAGCCGTAGAAAACGGCGCAGATGTGCCCCACAGTGCCGTGCAATATGTGACAAATGTCTTGGGCTTAGAGGTTTGCGCCATTGCGCGGCTGGGTGATTTGTTGCAATATCTGGTGGCGCAAAACCCTGCATCCAATCTGCCCCAAGCGGCGTATTACGACAAGGTGCTTGCGTATCGGTTGCGTTACGGAGTAGATGCTTAGCGCACAATACTGCCCCAGTGACTTGGTAAGTTCTGTGGTGAAATAGGGCTATATTTAATCTAAATGCTTAAAGTGTTACAAAATCGGCGGTTGAAAATAACACACAAAGCGTACCGCGCGTGTGCAGGCGTGTTGCTGCTTGCTTGCACAGCAGCCCATGCGCAGGGTATTTACACCTGCACTTTGCCTGGAGGCCGCAAGATCACGTCTGACCGCCCCGTGCCCGAGTGTGCAGACCGTGAGCAAAAAGAGCTCAACTCCAGTGGCACGCTGCGCCGCGTCATCAAGCCAGTGCTCACAGCCCAAGAGCAGGCGGTGGTCGATGAAAAAACCCGCGAAGAAAACGAAGAGCGTCTGCGCCAAGCCGAAGAAAAGCGCAAAGACCGCGCTCTGCTCTCGCGCTATCCCCGTTTAGCGGCGCACGACATGGAGCGCAATGCCGCATTGTCATCGGTTGATGTGGTGATTAGCGCTGCC
>JANOYR010000179.1:0-3785 GCA_031428975.1 Polaromonas sp.
CACAGCACGATCACGCCTTGCAACAGCGGGCTGCAAAAGCTGGCGGACGCGGCCATTGCGGGCATTGAAGAGGCGGGGGGCAAT
Source organism: Polaromonas sp. (assembly GCA_031428975.1). Taxonomy (GTDB): domain Bacteria; phylum Pseudomonadota; class Gammaproteobacteria; order Burkholderiales; family Burkholderiaceae_C; genus JAAFIP01. The sequence goes on from JANOYR010000179.1 coordinate 85, forward strand.
GCCCAAGTGTTTGGCACACCCACTATTTCTGACGGCATGGCCATGGGCACTGAGGGCATGAAATATTCGTTGGTCAGCCGCGAGGTAATCAGCGACTGCATTGAAACCTGCGTGCAAGGCCAGTGGATGGACGGCGTGCTGGTGGTGGGCGGCTGCGACAAAAACATGCCCGGCGGCCTGATGGGCATGCTGCGCGCCAATGTGCCCGCCATTTATGTGTATGGCGGCACGATTTTGCCTGGCAAATACAAAGGCCAAGACCTCAACATTGTGAGCGTGTTTGAAGCCGTGGGCCAAAACGCCGCTGGCAACCTGAGCGACGAAGACCTGCGCGAGATTGAAATGCGCGCCATTCCTGGCACCGGCTCGTGCGGCGGCATGTACACCGCTAACACCATGAGCTCGGCTTTTGAGGCGCTTGGCATCAGCCTGCCGTATTCGAGCACCATGGCCAACCCGCACGACGAGAAGATGAATTCGGCCAAAGAATCGGCCAAAGTGCTGATGGAAGCGATTAAAAACGACATCAAGCCACGCGATATTGTGACCAAAAAAGCCATCGAAAATGCGGTGGCCGTCATCATGGCCACGGGTGGCAGCACCAATGCGGTGTTGCACTTTTTGGCCATCGCCCACACAGCGGGCGTGGAGTGGAGCATTGACGACTTTGAGCGCATGCGCAAAAAAGTGCCGGTGATTTGCGACTTGAAGCCCTCCGGCAAATATTTGGCAGTAGACCTGCATTTGGCAGGCGGCATCCCCCAAGTCATGAAAACCCTGCTGGCCGCTGGCCTGTTGCATGGCGACTGCATCACCATCTCAGGCCAAACCATTGCAGAAGTATTAAAAGACGTGCCCGATGTGCCGCGCGCGGACCAAGACGTGATTCGCCCGATTGACAAGCCGATGTACAAAGAAGGCCACTTGGCTATCCTCAAAGGAAACCTCAGCCCCGAAGGCGCTGTGGCCAAAATCACAGGCCTCAAAAACCCTGTGATGACAGGCCCAGCCAAGTGCTTTGACGACGAACAATCCGCGCTCAAAGCCATTTTGGAAGGCAAAATCACCCACGGCGACGTGATGGTGCTGCGCTATTTGGGCCCAAAAGGCGGCCCAGGCATGCCCGAAATGCTCGCCCCCACAGGCGCACTCATAGGCGCAGGCATGGGCGAAACAGTGGGCCTCATCACCGACGGACGCTTTAGCGGCGGCACCTGGGGCATGGTGGTCGGCCATGTGGCGCCCGAAGCGGCTGAGGGCGGCAATATTGCGCTGATTCAAAACGGCGACAGCGTGACGATTGATTCCAAAGCCCTGCTCTTGCAGCTCAACGTAAGCGACGAAGAGCTGGCCAAGCGCCGCGCCGCCTTTGTGAAACCCGCCCCGCGCTACACGCGCGGCGTGCAGGCCAAGTTTGCGTTCAATGCGTCTAGCGCTTCTAAGGGGGCGGTGCTGGATTTGTATTGATTCAGCGCATTTTGGTCGCTTTGAACTGGTTTACGGGTTGATAGCCAGCTTGGTCAGTGTGCGGACTTACTCGCTCTAAGCTTGGTCACTGCTGCGGCCAAGCGAGCACTGTGCCCACGCGCAAACGGTCGCTGGCCCGCTTCGCGGGGAGCTTGTTTTTTCAAGCAAATGGAGGGAAACGGCCAAACTCGGGCTAAAGCCCTCAAACAGTGTCCGTTTCTTATCCTCCATTTGCTCGAAAAAACGTAACTACTCAGCCCCATCCAAACCAAATCACCGATAGCTATCAAATAATGAGCGACAATCGCTCTCATGCAAGATCTGCCAAACCTCAGTGAACTCAGCGATGGGCAAAAAGACCAGCTGATCCGTAGTCTGTGGCCCCTGCAGCAGCAGGTCAAGCAATTGGCAGCCCACATAGCGGCACTGCAAGAGCGCACCCAACACCTGGGCGGGCGCCTGTCACTGAACAGCAACAACTCCAGCAAACCACCATCGAGTGACGGCTTGAACAAACCAGCACCCAAATCCTTGCGCGTTGCAGGCCAAAGACCCACAGGGGGTCAAAAGGGTCATCCCGGCACCACCCTGCGCCAAGCCAGCAAGCCCGACACCATAGTAGTCCACGGCATCCCCCAGCAATGCCAAGCCTGCCAAAGCAAGCTGCCTGTTGCCTACGTGGGCGAAAAACGCCAAGTCTTTGACCTGCCAACGCTACAGTTTGAAGTCACCGAACACCAGTCCATGCAGGCCATCTGCGCTTGCGGGCAAGTCCACACGGGAGAGTTCCCCGCCACTGTCACAGCTGGCGTGCAATACGGCCCGCACGCCCAAGCGGCCATGGTGCACCTCAATCAAAACCATGCTGTATCGATCAAACGCACGGCAACTTTGATGCATGACTTGTTTGGCCTGCCCGTAAGCCAAGCCACGGTAGTCAAAGCCGTTGTCACAAGCGCACAGATACTGCAGTCCACCGTGCAAGCCATAGGCCAGGCCGCAGTAGCCAGCGCCGAGCTGCATGCCGATGAGACGGGCTTGCGGGTTCACAAGACACTGCACTGGCTGCATGTGCTGGCCACTGACACGTTGACCTGGATGGGGGTGCATGCCAAGCGCGGCTCTGAGGCTTTTGAGAAACTGGCACTGCTCGATCAATTCAAGGGGACTTTGGTGCATGACGGCTGGATGCCCTATAAAGCATTGCAATGCCAGCACGCCCTGTGCAACGCCCACCACCTGCGCGAGTTGACCTACCTTTGGGAGCAGGGTCAGGCTTGGGCGGGCGACATGATTGAACTGTTGACCCATGCCAACCATACCGACAACGCGCGCTGCTTGCAGGGCGCATTGCCCGACTACAGCACTGGGGCGTACCAGCGCCAGGTGAGTGATCTTCGGGATCTGTACGAGGCGATACTGGACATGGGGCAGTCACAAAACCCGCTGACACCGGCTACAGGTAAGCGAGGCAGACTCAGGCAAAGCAAGGCTGCCAATCTGATTGCCAGACTGCGCCATTACAGTGACGATGTCTGGCGCTTTATGACAGAATCTCACGTGCCGTTTACCAACAACCTAGCCGAGCAGGCGGTAAGAATGCCCAAGGTCAAGCAAAAGGTCTCTGGTTGTTTCAGAACCCTGCAAGGCGCGCAGGCCTACTGCGTCATCCGCTCCTATTGCACGACCATGCAAAAGCAGGGGGTTAATGTCTTTGCGGCGCTTGTCGATACCCTCAAGGCACAACCGCCTCAGCCGAGCTTCGCCTGACTCTTAGGGGTGCGCTGGAAACTGGGCTGAGTAGTTACGTTATTTGAACGGGTGACACCATAATTTTGGGCTGAGAAATCGTAAGTGACGGCTGCATGATGACTGTTTTTCATCTATGCGCGAGCACTACCCAACCTAAAACCAAGCCTGCGACCGTACCACTGCGCTGCTTGAATGGCATCCATAGGGACGGGCTCGAATCCCGGAGCTTTTTGGGATCAAAGTGTCATCTGTTTGAGGGCGTAACCCGAGTTATGAACATTTCCAAAAAGCGAGGGTACTAGAGATGATTCCCGCGAAGTGGGCCGGCACTGAAGGATGCCAAGCAGGCAGCGCACTGGTGCTATCGCTGATATACCCACCAATTACAAAAGCCAGAAAGCTACTCGCGCATAGAAATTATCCGCTCCCGCAAAGCCGCCGCCCAAGCCCGCCGATCTAGCCCTGCTGCCTGCTGAGGCTCT
>JANOYR010000180.1:0-22012 GCA_031428975.1 Polaromonas sp.
CTGCAAATACACTGCCACTTCTTCGGTGGTGGAGGGCGATACAAACTCGCTGCCTTTTTTAGTGCGCACCACAGGCTGCACTATGATTTGGCCTTCCAGCCCTGTGGTGGGCTCGGTGTCGCGGGCGATTTGCTTGAGCAAGGCCACATCGGCAGCGTCGTCGATTTTGAGCGATGCTGTGGGCGCGGCGCAAGCTTTGAGCGTGGCATCAATAATCGGCTTGTACCCCGTGCAACGGCATAGGTTGCCGCTCAGCGCATCGTTGATCTGTGTGCGGTTGGGGCAAGTATTGGTTTGCACCAAACCCGTTAGGCTCATCACAATCCCTGGCGTGCAAAAACCACATTGCGAACCAAAACAATCAACCATGCCTTGTTGAATGGGGTGCAATGTTCCGTCAGCACGCTTCAAACTCTCCACCGTTTTGATAGATTTACCGTCTAATGCAGGCAGTAATTGCATACAAGAATTGGACGGCACATAGTTCACCCCAGAGCCTTGTGCATTGAGCTCTCCCACAAGCACCACACAAGCCCCGCAGTCTCCTTCAGCGCAGCCTTCTTTGGTGCCCGTTCGGTTGAGCTCTTCGCGCAAATAATCTAAAACAGTGGTGGTGCGGCGCTTGCCTTGGGCCTCGACGATGCGGCCATCTAAGACAAATCGAACGGTGTTGGTGACTTCGCTCATGGTTTTTTCAGCAGGTGTGTTCAAGATTTTGTATACACTTGCATTTTATCCCGCTTGGCGCACTAAAGCTACGCCAAGGCTTTCAAAAGAAGCCGCTTAGGATTCAATTTTCAAATTTTGCGTCTTCACCACATTGCGCCAAGCACGGTAATCGGCCTCTAAAAAAGCCCCCAACAACGCGGGTGAACCTGTGGCAGCCTCCACCGCATCGGTTTTAAAACGTGCCACCACCTCAGGTAGCAAGGCCATGCGGTTAATTGCAGCGTTCAGCTTGAACACCACCGCCTCAGGGGTGCCAGCCGGCGCCATGATGCCAAAATAATTCACCACATCAATGCCTGCCAACCCAGCTTCGGCCATGCTCGGCACGTCGGGCAGCGCTGGCGAGCGTTTGGCACTGGTAACAGCTAGGGGGCGTATCCGCCCATCTTTAATAAAGGGCAATAACGCCGGAATCGTCCCCGTGATCAGCTGCACTTGGTTGGAAATCATGTCCATGGTGGCAGGAGCGACACCACGGTAAGGGATATGGGTAATAAAGGTGCCAGTGCGGGATTTCAGCAGCTCAAGCACTAAGTGGTTGACACCACCCGCGCCAGCAGACCCGTAGTTGAGCGCTCCGGGTTGGGATTTGGCCAAATTCACCAGTTCTTTCATGTTTTTAACTGGTGTGGCGTTGTTGGTGGCCCACACCAGCGGGCCACTGGCAACCATGCCCACAGGCGTGAAATTTTTGAGCGGATCATAGCCCGCGCTGGGCAAACTTGCCGCTACCGTAGTGAAGGGCGATGCAATCAACAGCAGGGTGTATCCATCTGGCGCTGCCTGCGCTACCGCCTGTGTGCCGATAGCGCCAGATGCACCAGCGCGATTTTCCACCACGAAACTTTGTCCGAGCAATTCAGATAACTTTTGAGCCACCAAGCGGCCCATGGCATCTGTGCCAGCGCCGGGCGCAAAAGGCACAATGATTTTGACAGGCCGGTCTGGATAGGCCGCAGTTTGAGTCCAACCCTTAGAAACTATAGAATTTATAGCAAACAATGACGCGGTGACGGTGACATCTCTGCGGGAAATCATAAATATAGCCTTTAATGAGTAATAAGTGCCGCATTATCGCCCAAGCCCATGACAGGCGTATGACTAACTGCCCCGGTAGGTTGAGTAACTCCAAGGGCTCACCAAAAGCGGAACATGGTAGTGCTGGTCAGGGTTGGATACTCCGAAGTCCAGATGCACCACCTCTAAAAATGCGGGTTCAGGCAGAGTTTGCCCCTTTGCCCGAAAGTATGCCGCCGCATCAAAACTCAGGCGGTACTGGCCTTTTTGCAGGCTGGCGCTGTCAATCAACGGCCCTTCAGGGTTGCGGCCATCGGCATTGAGCCGCAAGCTTTTAAGTAAAACATATTGCTCAGCATCCAGCTGGTAAAGACGAACGCCCATGCCCGCCCCTGGGCAGCCGTTGGCAGTGTCTAAGACGTGGGTAGAAAGGCCCATCGTAAATTCCTTTGGTGTAAAAGCCAGAATGGCCTCTAGAAGTGTATACAATTTTGACATGGAATCATCCACCACCCACCATATTGTCGAATCCTTGACAAAAGCCATCGTAGAGCACCGCCTGGAGCCAGGCGCGAAATTGGTCGAGCAAAAACTGGCCGACCATTTCAGTGTCTCGCGCACCTTGGTTCGCCAAGCTTTTTTTCAACTAGAGCGGCAACGCCTGATTGTCTTAGAACCTGCGCGTGGCGCTTTTGTGGCATCGCCATCCATCGAAGAGGCGCGGCAAGTTTTTGGCGTGCGGCGCATGCTAGAAGCTGAAATGACACGTGCTTTTGTACGCGCCGTCACCCCCGCCAAAATTCGCGCACTGCAAGAGCATGTGGCGCAAGAAAAAGCGGCGATCGCACAGGGTGATGCGCCAGGGCGCATTGAACTTCTAGGCGATTTTCATGTGCGCATGGCTGAGCTGATGGACAACGCCGTGCTGGCCGAAATGCTCAACGATTTAATTTCGCGCTGCTCCCTGATCACTTTGATGTACCAAAGCGAACAAGCCGCAGAAGCGTCCAACGATGAACATGCGCAGATCGTCTCGGCCCTGTCTTCGGGCGATGAAAACAAGGCGGTGGCGCTGATGGATGCCCACCTAGAGCATGTTTTCAACAGCCTATGTCTAGAAAAAAAACCCTCGGTATCAGAGCCCTCCTCCGCACGGCGTATGCCATTTGCAGCCTGAGGTCAGGTGCAGATGGTCTACCGCAGCAACGCCCCATACCCACGTGATTTAACTGGCTATGGCCGCACGCCCGTGCATGCCCAATGGCCAGGCAAAGCCAGAATTGCCGTGCAATTTGTGCTCAATTACGAAGAAGGGGGCGAAAACTCGGTGCTCCACGGCGACGCGGGCAGCGAGCAGTTTTTAAGCGAGATGTTCAATCCTCCTGCCTATCCTGACCGCCACATCAGCATGGAAGGCATTTATGAGTACGGCGCACGTGCCGGTGTTTGGCGGATCTTGCGTGAATTTGAAAAACGGCAACTGCCTTTGACCGTTTTTGGAGTCTCCACCGCACTACAGCGCAGTCCTGAAGCCACAGCCGCTTTTGTGGCGCTCGGCCACGAAATCGCCTGCCATGGATACAAATGGATTTCTTACCAAAACATCGACGAAGCCACCGAACGAGAGCACATGGCATGGGCCATGCGCAGCATTGAACAACTTACGGGGCAGTTGCCCCAAGGCTGGTACACCGGCCGCGACAGCCCCAATACCCGCCGCTTGCTAGCGGACTATGGCGGCCTACTGTACGACAGCGATTATTACGGTGATGACCTGCCTTTTTGGATGGCTGTGCGCAAGACTGATGGCAGCAACACGCACCAGCTCATCGTGCCCTACACGCTGGACTGCAACGACATGCGTTTTGCGCTTCCCCAAGGCTATTCGCATGCAGATCCCTTCTTTGCGTACATGAAAGACACATTCGATGCGCTGTATGCCGAAGGCAGTCCAGATGGTTTGGACTGCCCAAAAATGATGAGCATTGGCATGCACTGCCGACTACTGGGCCGGCCTGGCCGCATTGCTGCGTTGCAGCGCTTTTTAGACCACCTAGAAAAGCACAGCCACGTATGGGTGGCGCGCCGTATCGACATTGCACAGCATTGGCGTGCGATTCACCCTTTTTCTGCACCAAGCCCATGAACATCACGCTTGCACAGCTCAATGCTGCACCACTGGACGAGGCGGCCCACATGCTGGATGGCCTCTACGAGCACTCCCCTTGGATTGCACGCCAAGCCTTAGCCAGCCGCCCGTTTTTGTCAGTGGCGCATTTGAAATACACCATGGCCATGGTGCTACACCAAGCCGGCACATCTGCGCAAATTGCACTGATTTGCGCACACCCAGAGCTTGCGGGCAAAGCCATGGTGGACAACACGCTCACCCCCGAGTCTTCCACCGAGCAAAACAAGGCTGGCTTGACACACTGCACACCCGATGAGTATGCGCAAATTTTGCAACTCAATGCTGACTACCAAGCGAAATTTGGCTGGCCATTTATCTTAGCGGTGCGCGGCCCACGCGGTGTGGGTTTGCATAAAAAGCAAATCATCGAGACATTTGCGCGGCGTCTGCTTGGACACCGCGATTTTGAGCTGCAAGAATGCTTGCGCAACATCCACCGCATTGTAGAAATTCGCTTGCAAGACAAATTTGCCGAGCAACCCACATTGGGCGACGAATTATGGGACTGGCACGAATCGCTGGCCCAATTCAGCGATGCGGGCTACCTAGAAAAAGGCCAGCTCACCGTTACCTACATGACACCAGCGCACCGTGCCTGTGCTGCGCACATTGCGCAGCAAATGCGCAGCTGTGGATTTGACTCGGTGGAAATCGATGTCTTGGGCAATGTAGTGGGCAGGTATTTGCCGGCAAGCATGGCCTTGGCCAGCGCAGAATCGCCGTATTTGCTCACAGGTAGCCACTACGATACGGTACGCAACGGCGGCAAATACGATGGACGCTTGGGTATATTCACGCCCATGGTGTGTGTGCGCGAGCTGGTTCGGTCAAACCGTCGCCTCCCGTTTGGCATAGAGGTAGTCGGCTTTGCAGAAGAAGAAGGCCAACGCTACAAAGCTACTTTTTTAGCCGCTTCAGCACTGGTCGGTAGCTTTGATGAAAAATGGTTGGCGCAAAAAGACTCAGAAGGTATTTCACTTGATGTCAGCGTTGCACCGTCAAAGCTTGCTATTGAAAATATATCAAAGCTGCGGCGCAACCCAGCCCATTACCTTGGGTTTGTAGAGTTGCATATTGAACAAGGGCCGGTGCTCAATGCGCTGCATTTGCCTCTAGGTGTTGTTACTTCGATTAATGGCAGTGCGCGTATGCAATGCGAGATCACCGGACAAGCCAGCCACGCAGGCACCACGCCCATGGCTACACGGCGCGATGCTGCAGCGGCTTTTGCCGAATTTGCCTTGTTTGTCGAGCAGCGCGCTGCGCGTGACGGCGACTCTGTGGCCACCGTGGGCATGCTCAGCGTGCCCAGCGGCTCAGTCAATGTGGTACCCGGGCGCTGCCAATTTAGCTTGGACATGCGTGCCCCTACCGATGCACAGCGCGACGCCATGGTGGCCGATATTTTGGCCGCGCTTAAAAATATTTGCGATCAACGCTGTGTGGCTTTTAGCACCGAAGAAACCATGCGTGCGGCGGCGGCTCCGAGCAACGCAGCGTGGCAAGCGCGGTGGGAGCAATCCGTGGCAAAACTAGGACTGCCCGTTTTTAAAATGCCCAGCGGCGCTGGCCACGATGCCATGAAAATGCACGAAATCATACCCCAAGCCATGCTCTTTGTTCGGGGTGAAAACGCTGGTATCAGCCACAACCCGCTCGAAAGCACAAGCAGCAGTGACATGCAATTGTGTGTGGATGCATTTCAAAATTTACTCAGCAATCTAGCTGCCGAAAAAAATACGCTATGAGCACCATTGACGACCAACTCGACGCTTGGGTCGACGCGCACTTTGACGAAGAAGTCAAGTTTTTACAAGCCCTTGTGCAAGTGCCTACCGACACGCCACCGGGCAACAATGCACCCCATGCTGAACGCACTGCACAATTGCTGCAAGGCTTTGGATTTGAAGCCGAAAAACACAGCCCCAGCGCTGCCGAGCTGGCCGACTACGGCATGGAGTCCATCACCAATTTGATTGTGCGCAGACACTACGGCATCCAATCAGATCCCCATAAGAATTTGGGTCTAACGAATTTGGGCCTAACAAATTTGGGCCTGACAATTGCACTCAACGCCCATGGCGATGTAGTCCCCCCCGGTGACGGCTGGACTTACCCTCCCTATGGCGCTGAAATACACAACGGCCACATGTATGGTCGTGCAACAGCAGTCAGCAAATGCGATTTTGCCAGCTTCACCTTTGCCACCCGTGCGCTGGAGGCGGTAGCCAAGCCAAATCGAGGCGCAGTAGAGCTTCACTTCACCTACGACGAAGAGTTTGGCGGCGAGTTAGGTCCTGGCTGGTTATTGAACAACGGGTTGACCAAACCCGACCTGATGGTGGCCGCCGGCTTTAGCTACCAAGTGATCACGGCGCACAACGGATGCTTGCAAATGCAAGTCACTGTGCACGGAAAAATGGCACATGCTGCAATCCCACACACTGGCGTAGACGCGATGCAAGGTGCCGTGTGCATCATGAATGCACTGTATGCACAAAATACGCTTTACCAGTCAGTTACCTCTGCAATAGAGGGGATCACCCATCCTTACCTCAACATCGGCACCATTGAAGGCGGGACCAATACCAATGTGGTACCCGGAAAGGTTAGTTTTAAACTGGATCGGCGCATGATTCCCGAGGAAGACCCTGTGCAGGTTGAGGCCAGTATCCGCCAAGTGATTGCACAGGCTGCTGCAAGTTTTGCAGGAATTTCGGTAGACATCAAACGCCTGCTTATGGCGCACAGTATGAAACCGCTCCCGGGCAACGCGCCGCTGGTAAAGGCAATTCAAAAACACGGCGAAACTGTTTTTGGAGAACCTATCCCCTCGGCGGGCACGCCTTTGTACACGGATGTACGCCTTTATGCTGCCCACGGTATTCCTGGCGTGATTTACGGCGCAGGACCACGCACAGTGCTAGAAAGCCATGCCAAGCGTGCCGATGAGCGCTTGAATTTAGAAGACTTGCGCCGCGCCACCAAGGTGATTGCACGCACTTTGCACGAACTATTGGGTACGCCGTCGGCCAGTAAGGCGGTATAAACCCTAGCCCGTGGCTTACCCCCCCTAATTGACCTGCAAATAGGCGAAAATGAAGGGTTTGTTTGGCATCCAAATTGCTTACATACCACCACATGTCTTTTTAATACCTCACCACACTTTTGGAGTTTTCATGAAAATCCGCAGTTTCCTTAAACTAGCCGCCATTACCAGCGCATTGATGGGCGCTCATGTTGCATGGGCCCAAAACACCCCCATCAAATTCCAGCTTGACTGGCGCTTTGAAGGCCCAGCCGCATTGTTTTTAAGCCCTCTTGCTAAAGGCTATTTCAAAGATGCCAAGCTCGATGTCACCATCGATGCGGGCAATGGCTCTGGCGGCACGGTGCAGCGCGTGGCTTCTGGCGCATACGACATGGGTGCTGCCGACATGGCAGCTTTGATGGAGTTTCATGCCAACAACCCCGATGCAGCCAACAAACCAGTGGCCATCATGGTGATTTACAACAACACCCCCGCATCGGTCATGGCGCTCAAAAAATCTGGTATCAAAACCGTAGCCGACCTCAACGGCAAAAAGTTCGGCGCTCCCGTGTTTGATGCAGGCCGCCGCAGCTTCCCGATTTTTGCCAAAGCCAACAACATCACCGGCGTGCAGTGGACCAGCATGGATCCCCCGCTGCGCGAGACTATGCTCGCCCGTGGCGATGTCGATGCCATTACTGGATTTACCTTCACCAGCTTGCTCAATCTTGAGGCGCGTGGCGTAAAAGCCGAAGACGTGGTGGTCATCCCCTATGCGGACAACGGCGTCAAGCTCTATGGCAATGTCATTATCGCCAGCCCCAAGCTGCTCAAAGACAATCCAGCCGCTGTCAAAGCATTTTTGACCGCATTTGCCAAAGGCGCTAAAGATGTGATCGCCAAGCCCGATGTTGCCATTCAACACGTCAAAAACCGCGACGGCATCATCAATGTAGAGCTAGAAACCCGCCGCCTACAACTGGCTATTAACACCGTAGTCAACAGTCCCGACGCTCGCGCAGAGGGTTTTGGCAAGCTCAATCCTGGCCGTCTCTCGCTGATGGCCTCGCAAGTGTCTGACTCGTTCAACACCAAGAGCCGCGTCAATGCAGACGCAGTGTGGAGCGCTGCGTATTTGCCCAGCAATGCTGATCTCAACATTTTGCCAGCCACTAAAAAGTAACGCCATGAGCACTCCCTTCGTCGATTTTCAAAATGTCTGGCTCGCCTACAACGACGAGCTGTTGGCGCAAAACCATTTTGCGGTGGAAGACATCACCTTGAAAGTGGGCGCAGGGGAGTTTATTGCCATCGTGGGCCCGTCGGGCTGCGGCAAATCCACCTTCATGAAGCTCACCACAGGCTTGAAAATGCCCAGCCGTGGGAAGATTTTGATCGACAACCAGCCTGTTACGGGCCCTTTGAAAATCAGCGGCATGGCGTTTCAAGCGCCTTCGCTCTTGCCTTGGCGCACCACACTGGACAATGTGCTGCTGCCGCTGGAAATTGTGGAGCCTTTTCGTAGCAATTTCAAAGCCAAACGCAAAGAATACGAAGACCGCGCTGCCCGCTTGTTGCAATCGGTGGGTTTGGGGGGGTATGAAAACAAATTTCCATGGCAGCTCTCTGGCGGCATGCAGCAGCGCGCCAGTATTTGCCGCGCCTTGATCCACGAGCCCAAAATGCTGCTGCTCGACGAACCTTTTGGTGCGCTCGATGCCTTTACCCGTGAGGAGCTTTGGTGCGCCCTGCGCGACCTGCACGCAGTGCAAAAATTCAATGTGATTTTGGTCACCCATGACCTGCGCGAATCGGTGTTTTTAGCCGATAAAGTGTATGTGATGAGCCAGTCGCCCGGGCGTTTTGTCGCGCAGCGCGACATTGACCTGCCGCGCCCGCGCGACCTTGAAATTACCTACACCCCTCAGTTCACCGACATTGTGCACGAGCTGCGAGGCCACATCGGAGCGCACCGCAATGCCATCAAATCGGTGACAACTTAAGCGACAGGCGTGCACACCATGAACAACAAACAACTTGAAAAAATCGCCCCATGGGCAGCACTCGCGGTATTTTTGGTGCTTTGGCAATTAATCTGCACATTGTTTAGCGTGCCAGAATATATTTTCCCCTCACCCATCCAAATCGTACAGTCGTTCTTTGAATTTTTCAGTCCCTTGATGGAAGCCGCGTGGCGCACCTTCTGGGTCACCATGGTGGGTTTTGCTATATCCATTGTGGTTGGCGTGCTGCTGGGCTTTTTGGTAGGTTCGTCGCGCATGGCCTATGCGGCGCTGTACCCGCTTTTGGTGGCGTTTAACGCCGTGCCCAAAGCGGCGATTATTCCTATTTTGATCGTTTGGTTTGGTATTGGCTTGGGCCCTGGCATTTTGACGGCGTTTTTAATTTCATTTTTCCCCATCACCGTCAATATGGCCACAGGTTTGGCCACACTAGAACCCGAGCTAGAAGACGTGCTGCGCGTTTTGGGTGCAAAGCGCTGGGACGTGTTGGTTAAAGTCGGTCTACCCCGCTCTATGCCCTATTTTTATGGTTCACTCAAAATCGCCATCACCTTGGCTTTTGTCGGCACGGTGCTGGCCGAAATGACCGCTGGCGACTCGGGCATTGGCAGCCTGATGCTCAGCGCGGGTTCACAGCAGCGCATGGCATTGGCCTTTGCGGGGCTGGTCACCATCAGCCTCATGGCTATGGCCATGTATGAACTTTTTTCATGGATAGAAAAACGCACCACGGGCTGGGCGCATCGCGGTTCGCAGTCGGCTTAAAGCCATCTGCGGCACTGCATTCGACGTGGTTTAAGGCTTTATTCTCGTGCCATTAAGTCCTGAACAAACCATGCGCCACCTGCGCCACGCCAACGCCACGATGGACATGCCATGCCGCAGCGTTTTTGAAGCGGGCCAAAAACAAGTTCGGGTAACAGGCCCAATCAACGCGGTAGAAGCCGAGATAGCCGCTTTGCACATTGGCTTTTGGCAGCATTGATACTTATTTATAACAAAATTGACCAATGTCACTTTCAAATGGTCATAGTATGCTATTTAAATCATAGTAAATTGTATGGCATGGCACGCTGAACTCAAGCTGTGCTACAGCGCGGCGCATGGCAAAACTGCTCTCCAATTTACCCACAGCGGTCCTCTGCGTATCCTAAAAAGCCTCTACCCCGAAGGCGATGCCATTTGTCACAACGTGATCGTCCACCCACCCGGCGGCATCGTGGGCGGCGATACTTTGAGTATTGGCTTGCAGGTAGCAGCGGGCGCACATGCCTTGGTCACCACACCGGGTGCCACCCGTTTTTACAAAAGTTCAGGCGCTAAAGGCGTACAGCGCACCACAGCCAAGGTGGACAACGCTGCCCGCCTTGAATGGTTGCCGCTGGAGGCCATCGCTTACAACGGATGCCATGCTGTGAACCACGCCAGTTTTGAGCTAGCGCCCGAGGCGCAAATGATCGGCTGGGACATTACCGCGTTTGGTCTGCCAGCCGCAAACGAGCCCTACTTGACTGGCAGGTTTTTGCAAACCCTAGAAATTCCAGGCTTGTGGTTAGAGCATGCCAATATCGACGCCAGCGACCAACGCTTGATGCATGGCAAGCTGGGCTTTGCTGGCAAGCGCTGCATGGGCAGTTTGTGGTTTGCCAGTGGCAGCGAAATCAGCCGTGTGCAGCGTGCGCGTTTGCTGGAGCTGGTGCGTGCAATAGTTGATCGCCAAGGCCTACAAAACGATGGTGCAGCGCTTGTAGCGGGCGTTACCGCGCCCAACCCCCGTATGCTCATTGTGCGGGTACTGAGCCCCGTAGCAGAGCCCTGTGCCCAACTTTTAAAAGCCACTTGGGCGGCAATGCGCACAGAAGTCTGGAGCTTGCCGCCCAATGCTCCGCGCATTTGGGCGATGTGATGAAAGACTGGCTGTACGCATCTTTATAAAACCCAGCAAAACAACGCACTGCATGCGTCAACTACAAGCTTTTGACAGAAAAAGTATCGCAAGACTTCATATTGCCAGACTGCAAACCCGCGTTGAACCAGCGTTGGCGTTGTGCGCTAGAGCCATGGGTGAAACTGTCGGGCACTATTTGGCCTCGTGATTTGCGCTGCAAGTTATCGTCGCCTATTTGGGCGGCGGCATTCATCGCTTCTTCTACATCGCCCGCTTGCAAAATGGCTTTTTCTTTGTTGGCGTGGTTAGCCCAGACGCCTGCAAAGCAATCGGCCTGTAATTCAAGCCGCACCGACAACACGTTTTGCTCTTTTTCACTGATACGTCCGCGCATGGCATCTACCTTGCCGCTAATGCCCAGCACATTTTGCACATGGTGGCCCACCTCATGGGCAATCACATAAGCCTGCGCAAAATCGCCGGGGGCACCCAGCTTGTTTTTCATGGTTTCGTAAAAACCCAGATCAATGTAGATTTTTTGGTCAGCAGGGCAATAAAACGGCCCCATGGCGGCTTGGCCAGCCCCACAAGCAGTAGGCGTAGACCCTCTAAAAATCACCAACTTTGGCTGTTTATAGGCCTGTCCGCCCGCTTGAAACACTTTGCCCCACACGTCTTCAGTACTGCCCAAGGTTTTTGACACAAAGCTGGCCATGACATCGTCTTTGGGGGGTGCTTTGGCTGGACCCTGGCTTGCCTGAGAAGCAGGCATATCGCCCCCTCCCAATATGCCAAGCACCGTCATGGGGTTAATGCCTAAAAAATACGATGCAGCCAGTGCAATTGCGATCGAGCCAATGCCGATATTGCGCCCACCAAGACCACGGCCCTCGCCTCCCCCCACGCCGCCCCGGCGGTCTTCTACATTGCTTGATTCGCGCAAGTCATCGGTTTTCATAGTTTTACTCCGGTCAAATGAATACTTGGGTTTGCATACTGGATATTACCCGCTGCACAAGCCCCGATCAACCATTGATCCACAGAAGATGCGGATAATGGCGCAATATGACAACTACTGCTGCAGCCACTGCCCCGTCCCCCAAAAGCCTGCGCGCCATTGCCATCACCATGGGCGATGGTGCAGGCATCGGCCCAGAGATTATTGCCAAAACCTTTGCTGACACCCGCTTTATGGCGCAAAACCCTGCTTTTGTGGTGGGCGACCTAGGCACCATGCAGCGCGCTTGTGCGCAATGGGCACCCGCAGTTCACATACGCGCCATTCGCTCCCCCGTGGAGTTCAAGCCCCAAGCGGGCTGCTTAGACTTGGTGGCAGTGAGCGCCTTGCCTGCAGACTTAGCCATGGGCAAGGTCGATGCGCGTGCTGGGCAAGCCGCTTTTGATGCGATTCGCACGGCGATTGAATGGGCCAACCAAGGCCAAATCAGCGCAATATGCACCGCGCCTATCCACAAAGAAGCGCTGCATGCGGCGGGCGTTCCCTTTCCCGGGCACACCGAAATGCTGGCGCATTTTTCTGGTGTAGAAGATTACGCCATGCTGCTGGCCAACCCACAGCTGCGCACCATACTGGTCACCGTGCATTGCTCAGTCATTGAAGCGGTTAGAAAGCTTTCGATCGCATTAGAGCTACGCACCATCAAGCTGGCACACCGCAGCTTGCAAGGCTTTGGCATAGCTGCACCGCGCATCGCTGTTGCGGGGCTCAACCCCCACGCAGGCGAAGGCGGTTTGTTTGGCCGCGAAGACATCGACATCATCGCACCCGCTATTGCCCTAGCCCGCGCCGAAGGCATCGACGCCAGTGGCCCGCACCCGGGCGACACGGTATTTATGCATGCAAGGCGCGGCCGCTACGACATTGTGGTGGCGCAATACCACGACCAAGGCCTGATACCGGTCAAATTGCTTGGCGTAGAAGACGGCGTGAACATCACCGCAGGCCTGCCCTATGTGCGCACCAGCCCCGACCACGGCACGGCCTTTGACATAGCCGGGCAAGGCTTAGCCGACCCAGCAAGCATGCAAACCGCGCTGTCCATGGCGCACAAGCTGGTGGCGGTTTAAATGTCTGAAGATTTTAAGGTTTTTCAGCCCAATATCATTGTCATATGGTCATACTTCGCTATTAATAAATGAGCAATAATAAAGTATTTATCCGTCCAACTTTAAAAGCAGCTGAGCAATGCAGCCTCTGTGGCCGAGCACACAGTGGATTTGTCACAGGCGATTCATTCCTTTAAAGCGGTGGGCACGTCCACCGGCAAGGGCTCAAAACGGGCGCGAAGGCGACGAATACGCTTTTGCCATCAAAGACGGCCTCACAAGCGCAGAACAACTTAAATCCGCAACCGTAAGCTGCAATGTTGTTATAAAATAATCGCACAAATTGTTACGTATGCAAAAAAATTAAAAACAATTTAGCCTTCCACGGCTGGGTTTATCCTTGAGTTGATGTGAAAAATGTATGAAAATCAGAGTACTAGCAACATACATCATAATTATACAAATGGTTACAAAAAAAATACTGGTGACTGGATTTGATGCATTCGGTGGACAATCGCTCAATCCCAGCTGGCAGGTCGCTCGGTCATTGCACGGAAGGCGTATAGCGAGCCATACCGTGGTGTCCGCCATGTTGCCTACTGTTTTTGGTGCCAGTGCTCACAAAATCAAAGAATTGCTACTTTTACACCGACCAGCATTGGTGCTTTGTCTTGGCCAAGCGGGCGGCAGATCCGCCATCAGCTTGGAAAGAGTGGCCATCAATATCGACGACGCGCCCATTGCTGACAACAAAGGCGCGCAGCCAATAGACAAGTGCATTGCACAGCGCGGCCCAGTCGCATATTGGAGCACAGTGCCTATCAAGTCAATGGCTCAGGCAATTCAACGCGCCGGCATAGCCAGTGAAATATCCCAAACGGCAGGATCCTTTGTTTGCAACCATGTTTTTTATGCTTTGATGCATTTTTTGCGTGCAAAAATCCATGCGGACACGCGCGGGGGCTTCGTGCATGTGCCGTATTTGCCCGAACAATGCGTGGGAGCTTTGCACGGGCAGCCCGCCATGCCCTTAGAGCATATGGTGCGCGGCCTCGATTTTGCATTGCGAGCAGCGCTCAATAGCGCGCAAGATTTAGCGGTGGGCGGTGGAGCCACCCACTGAAGCGTTGCTGCAACACTCACTCATAGACAATGTGCGCTGTTGCAGACTGTGCCATCCAACTTGCAAGTGCTGCGTCTGACGGAAAAAATTTGGCTTGATCGCCCAAGTGCAGCTCAGCACTGGCCACTAAAGCTTCGCCTAAAGCATCGCTGCCCGTGCGTTGTAGTGCAAAGCGCAGGCCCAGTCCACGGACGAGCTCGCCCTCGGGTGCCGTCACTTTCACCGCAGGAAACTCGCGCAGCAGGCGCGCAAGATCGGGTGCTTTGCCATGGATGCCTACCCGCAAGAATTTGCCAAAACGGCAGCGTGCCGATGGCAAGTCCCATATCTGGGCTATATTAAAACGCAACCCGCCCGAGAACCGGTCTGGTTGCAATTTACCCGTGGCAATAATCAGTTCATCGTCTTTGAGTAAGTTGCGGTTGGCATTGATCAAAGACTCGTCTGCGGTAGCTTCGATCACCCCGCTTTTATCGTCAAGTTTGAACAACGCCAACTTGCCGCGCTGCCCGTTAATCACCCGCAGATCGCCCACAATGCCCACAAAAGTGTGCTGGCCTCGTGTGTCCATTTGCATCGTAAGCGCTGTCTCAATGGTGTTTTTCACAAAGCGGCGCACCTCATGCGCCACTTCGTCAAACAAATGGCCTGATAAATAAAAGCCCACTGCAGTTTTCTCAAGCGTGAGCCGCTCTTTAACGCCCCATGGCGTAGTGGCAACCAACTCAGGCTCTGCACTGCTCGAGCCATGGTCATCCCCCATGTCAAACAGGCCGCCTTGGTTGGCATTGGCTACTTGTGCGTCGGCGTATTCAACAGCGATAGGCAGCGATGCTATGAGCGCTGCACGGTTGAGTTGCAAAGTATCAAAAGCCCCCGCTTTAATCAGCGCCTCGATACACCGCTTGTTGACACGGCTGCGGTCGATTCGGGCGCAAAAATCAAACAAACTGGTAAATAAACCACCCTCTTCGCGAGCCGCCACAATGGCTTCAATGGCTTGCTGCCCAGAACCTTTGATAGCCCCAAGTCCATAGCGAATCACGGTATCGCTGATGGGCTCAAAACGGTAGCGTCCGCGGTTGACATCGGGCGGTTCAAACGACATGCCAAATTTATTTTGCGCGTCTTCAAACAGCAGCTTGAGCTTGTCGGTGTTGTCCATCTCCACCGTCATATTGGCGCAGTAAAACTCTGCGGTGTAATGCACTTTGAGCCAACCGGTGTGGTAGGCCAAAAGCGAATAAGCTGCCGCATGGGATTTGTTGAATCCGTAGCCTGCAAACTTTTCCATCAAATCGAAAATTTCGTTGGCTTTAAGCTCGGGAATCCCGTTTTTGGCAGCGCCATCGCGAAAAATAGCGCGGTGCTCGGCCATTTCTTCGGCCTTCTTTTTACCCATCGCGCGCCGCAGCAAATCAGCGCCGCCCAGCGTGTAGCCGCCCAATATTTGGGCAGTTAACATCACCTGCTCTTGGTAAACCATGATGCCGTAAGTCTCGCTGAGCATGTCAGCTACCAGCGGATGCGGGTATTCCACTTCTTCACGGCCATGCTTACGCGCCACAAAGCTGGGAATCAAATCCATCGGGCCTGGCCGATACAGCGCGTTGAGCGCAATCAAGTCTTCAAGACGTGTCGGCTTGGCATCTTTAAGCATGCCTTGCATGCCACGGCTTTCAAACTGGAACACCGCTTCTGTGCGGCCTTCAGCAAATAGCTTGTAGGTATGCGCATCGTCAAGCGGTATGTTTTCAAAGGCAAAGTTCTCTTGCCCTGGGTGGCGGGCCACGATGAAATCCTTGGCAATCTCCACAATGGTGAGTGTCGCCAGACCCAAAAAGTCGAATTTGACCAAGCCAGCCGCCTCCACATCGTCTTTGTCAAATTGGCTGACGGCTGAATCACTCCCGGGCTGCTGGTACAGTGGACAAAAGTCGGTGAGCTTGCCCGGTGCAATCAGCACGCCGCCTGCATGCATCCCCACATTGCGCGTCAAGCCCTCGAGCTTTCGTGCCAAGTCAAGCAGTGTTTTAACTTCTTCTTCGTTTTTTAGGCGCTCAGCAAGGATAGGCTCTTGTTGGATCGCGTCGTCAATGGTGATGTGCGTTCCTGGCTTATTCGGGATCAATTTACTGATGCTGTCGCAAAAGGTGTAGCTCATGTCCAGCACACGCCCCACATCACGAATCGCAGCACGTGCCGCCATGGTGCCAAAGGTCACAATCTGGCTGACGGCATCTCTGCCGTATTTGTCTTTCACATAGTCAATCACATGGTCGCGGTTGGCTTGGCAAAAGTCAATATCAAAGTCGGGCATGGACACCCGCTCGGGGTTTAGAAAGCGCTCAAAAAGTAAGCTGTA
Source organism: Polaromonas sp. (assembly GCA_031428975.1). Classification (GTDB taxonomy): domain Bacteria; phylum Pseudomonadota; class Gammaproteobacteria; order Burkholderiales; family Burkholderiaceae_C; genus JAAFIP01. The sequence continues at coordinate 16,436 of JANOYR010000180.1, forward strand.
CGCCAAAGGGTCAAGATCCGTGATTTTGAGCGCATAGGCCACAAGCGATCCTGCGCCCGATCCGCGACCGGGGCCGACCGGACAGCCGTTATTTTTAGCCCACAAAATGAAATCGCCAACGATTAGAAAATAGCCAGGAAATCCCATTTTGACAATGGTGGCGATCTCAAACTCTAGCCGCTCGACATAGCGCGGCATCTCAGACGCATGTTTTTCGGGGTCAGGGTACAAATGGAGCATTCGATCCTTGAGCCCTTCATGGGACATATGGCGAAAATATGCCTCAGGACTGAGCTTTTCCCCGTTGACCAAGGGCGTGGGGAAAATAGGCAGCTGGGGCTTGCCCAAATCCAAGCTCAAGCTACAGCGCTTAGCGATTTCTACCGTATTGGCCAACGCGCTGGGCAAATCAGCAAACAGCGCCTCCATTTCGGCTATTGATTTAAAGTACTGCTCACGGGTGAATTTGCGGGTGCGCCGCGTGTTGGCCAGTATCTCGCCCTCTGCAATGCACACTCTGGCTTCGTGGGCATCGTAATCGTCAGGCAATAAATATTGCACTGGATGCGTTGCCACAACGGGCAATTTGAGCTGTGCAGCCAGCGCTACTGCCGCGCCTATGTAGGTTTCGTCATCCGCGCGTCCGGCTCTTTGCAGCTCAATGTAAAAACGGTGGATAAAAATGCCACTGAGCTGCCCTGCCCATTGGCCCGCTTTTGCAATATCACCTTGCAACAAAGCTTGCCCCAAAGGCCCCGTTTGGCAACCACTGAGCAAAATAAGGCCTGCATTGCGCTCGACCAGCCAAGCCAACTTGACTGCGGCCAGCGATTTCACAATATTTTGCGTCCATGCTCTGGCTAGCAATTCACACAGGTTCAAATACCCTTGATGGTTTTGCACCAAAAGTAACACCCGCGAGAGTTGCGCAGTATCAGCGCCCAAACCCTCTAGCCAAATTTCTGCCCCAATAATGGGTTTAACACCCTTGCCCCGCGCTTCTTTGTAGAACTTAACTGCGCCAAATAAGTTGCTTAAATCGGTGATGGCCAGTGCGCCTTGGCCATCTAGGGCAGCGGATTTAACCACTTCGTCAATGCGGACGGTGCCGTCCACTACGGAAAATTCGCTGTGCAGTCGCAGGTGTGTAAACATCCCGCAATTGTAGGAAGGCTCAGGGCTTTGGTATGCGCACTGCCACTATTTTTTTCTCTGGTGGCGTACGCTCTAGCGCCTCTAAACAGCGCTGTTTGAGCGCATCGAGCGTGCTCCCGTGGATGGGCATCCAAGCGATTGCAATGCGCATGTCTTTGGAAATAATTTCGCTGGAAGTCGAGAGTGCCAAAATACGGCTGAGCATCATGGTCGCCTTGGCCAAGGCTTGGGCTGGATCGAGCGGCATCAGTGCAATACTGCAAAACGCATTGTCATCTGCTCGGGCTAACGGGTCTTGCTCGCCATTGGCTGTAGCCAAAGCAGCGGCCATGCGCACAAGTCCATCTTCATACCCCTCGTCTCCGTAATAGCCCCGCAAAGCATCGGATGGCGATAACTGCACCCAAAAGAAAGCAGCGTGCAAAGTGTCGTCGTTGAGGCGCAAACGGGTTAATGCCACGGCATCTTCAAAACCCGAAGTGTTGCGCAAGCCCGTTAACAAATCGCGTCCGCGGTTGGCCTTGGATGCCACCAATACACTGCGGCCTTGTCTGTACTGCAAATACAAGGCATACATAAACAACATGGCAGACAACAATGTTAAAAGAATGGCCGCCGTCAGTATGGGCATGAATTTGCCAAGATCGGTATAGGCCATTAAAACAAGGATGAGTCCACCCAAGCCAGCAACCGCCCCCGACACGGTGGACGGAAGGTGCGGTAAATCGCGCAACACGGCGACCCCTACGACAATGCAGGTGAGCACAAAAGAACCGCACCACAAACTGATGTGGAGTATTTCTCGCCATTGGCCAAATGGCACCACCAAGGAAATACAAGCTAGGCTAAGCGACAGCGCTGCCCACAGACCCACGCACCACGCTTGCACATGGAATTTTCGAAATTGTCCCAGCACGATCACCAAGGTTAGCGGCAATGCAGAAGGCGCGAGCATGCCTAGGGCAGCCTTGCTGGTGTCGTTGAATCCAGCAATGTTAGTCAACAAAAAGTACCCTAAAATTCCCGCCATGGCCGCTAAGCTGACTACGGCTAACAATGACATGGCAGCCAAAGCCAGATAGCGCGGAACGCCTATCGCAAATGCCAAACCTGTGCAGACAAAGCTCAGGGCCAAGCCCAAGCCCAACAAAATGCCATAAATTAAACTATAGACAAAATGCTGGGCACGGTATTCATTGGCGCTGCTTAACACCGCCTTGTCGGTGAGGCGGCCCGAATGCGACACTTCTACGACCAAATCGACAGTGCCCTGCGCCATGGGAATATGGAATGCAGGGAACTGGTTTTTAAATGGCCAAGTGTCCATGGGCATCAGGTCTCCCGCAGAGTGGCTATGCCAAGAGCCGGCGTTGATTCGGTAGGAAACATGGATGCAGTCAAGCCGATGCAATGGCCACAACAAAAGCAACTGGTCATACCCCAAGCTGCCAGCAAAATGCGCAATACTTTCAGGGTTTTGGGGTTCCGAAAACTTCAATTGCACGCGGGATACCCAGCGCTCACCCGGCGCGAGCTGCGTGAGCTTTAGCTGCTGCGGGGTTTTAAACAATGAATCGTCTAATGCCCATACCCAGCCCGCCAAGGGTTTGTCTAACGAATTACCCTCGGGTAAGCCTTGGGCATCTGCTGCCAGCAAGCTGCTGTGCCAGCGGTCTTTTAAGTTGGCAAAACCTCGGGCGCTTTCTTGTTCGCCCCATGCAATGACAGGAACAGCTTGCGCTGCTTGGCAAGCCATGAAGAACATTGCCAATAGTAAGCACCGAATCAGCCCCATACCGCCCTTGAATTAAGCCGCAAAATTTACTTAGTTGGCAAAGCTTAGCACGAAAAGCACGGTTTAGTCCCCCAGAACTTCCAGTACATCGGAGCGGTATTCTCGGCTGTACAAGATCAAAATGACCATGGCGGTGGCAAAAGCCAGCGCCACTGGGGAAAAAAACCAAGCAATGACGGCAAAAGCAAAATAATACGCCCGCAAACCGTCGTTAAAAGTCTCTGCTGCTAAGCCCAGCATGCGGCTGGCGCGGTCAGAAAAATGCTTTCTGTCAAACTTGCCCGAAGCAAAATCATCAGGGTGTGGCATTGAACCTATGACTAAGGCCACGAAAGTGTATTGGCGCATGCTCCAACTGAAGCGAAAGAAAGCGTAGGCAAAAATACTGATTAGCACCATGACTTTGAGGTCAAACACCAGTACCGAGCTGCGCACCGCAAAGGGAATTTCGCGCACCAGCTCTGCGGCTTTGTCGGTAGAGCCAAGAAGCGCAAACAAACCGCCAATCACGATGATGGTGGTGCTACAAAAAAATGCGGGGGTGCCAGAAAGCGCCTGTGTGATGATGCCATCGAGCACCCGAGGGTCGCGGTAGGTGGCTTGTTGCATCCAGTGGCTGCGAAATCGGTTGGTGGTGGCGATTAAGGAATTTCCCTTGAGCCCACGCCTGCGGGTAAAGAGCGAATAGGCAATCCAAGTGCTAAAAAAACAAGCCAAAGCGGCCCAGTCGCTCCAAGGCAGAAGAGTGAAAATTTGCATGGCGGATGAAGTTAAAGTGACACCTTAGGCTATTGTGACCGCAAAAACAGCCCTGCACACACCCCCCGTAGCCAACGGTTGGCATTGTCTTCGTGGTAGCGGGCATGCCAATGCTGCTTGACATTGAAGCCCGCAATGGCAAACGGACAGGCCAACACCTGCAAACCGGCCATACGTGCCAATGTTTCGCCAATTTGCCTTGGCAATGTGGCCAGTAGGTCAGTGGACGAGACAATGGCCGATAAACCTAAAAATCCGGGCAATTCCAGTGCAATGGGGCGTTGTATCTGCTGCGCCAGCAAGGCTTGTTGCAGCAAATCAGCCCCCGTGCCGGAGGCAATGTGGATGTGGGATTCTGCTTGGTATTGGCTGCTGTTGACTTGGCCTTGCAGGCGCGGGTGTGCGGCATTGGCCAAGCACACCCAGTCTTGTGCATACAAGGTTTGCTGGTAAAAACCCGCCTCTAGCTGGGGCAACAGGCCAAGCGCCAAGTCAATGTCGCCCGACTGCATGGAAACGGCCAAATCTCCGTCAATACGCGCTGCCTCTAGGCGAATGCCACGCGCTAGACCACGCACGGTGGAGAGCAATTGGGGCAACAAAGTGGTGTGGCTGCCATCGGTCATGGCAATGCGAAAACGCCGTTGGGTGCTGGCCGGGTCAAACGTGGCCTGCACCTGCGACAGCCGCGCCAGCGCCTGCAAGGCTTCCCGCACATTGACCACCAATGCATCGGCACGCGGGGTGGGCAGCATGCCCGCAGCGCTGCGCACAAACAATGCATCGCCCCAATACAGCCGCAACTTGGCCAGCCAAATACTGACGGTTGGCTGCGCCACACCCATTTGCTCTGCAGTACGGGTGAGGCTGCGGCTGCTGTAAAGCTGGTCAAAAAACTGCAGTTGCTTGGTATCGGGAGCATCCAAGACATCGGTTAACGGGGGCATGGGCAAGGCCTTATTACTATTGCCAAACGCAATGTTTAATATTGCTAACATTGTATTGTCATTAATAAGCGGGTTGCCTACGATTGCGTCCATGAAAATCATTGTTTTAGGTGCAGGCGCTTTGGGAAGTGCCATGGGGGCTTTATTGACCGAGGCTGGGCATGACGTCTGCTTGGTCAACCGTGGCCTTGCTTATGTGCAGGCCTGCAACACGCGCGGGCTGTTGGTGCGCGACGGCCAAGCCGACCGCAGGGTTCAAGTCCGCGCTGTGCAGCATTGCAGCCAAATCAGCTTGGCCGATGCGCCGATTGATTTGGTCTTAGTCTTGGTCAAGTCGTTTCATACCCACGAAGCCATTAGCGCGGCAAAGCCCCTGATAGGGCCAAACACCGTGGTGCTTTCGTTGCAAAATGGTTTGGGCCACGAAGAAGTGTTGGCGCAAGTAGTGGGGCAGCAGCGCGTCTTGGCGGGTAAAACCTATGCGGGCGGCGTATTGCTGGCTCCGGGCCATGTGCTTTTGGGCACGCAGGGCAAAGAAACAGTGATTGGAGAGCTATGTAAAGAGGCGCAAAGCCAAGTAACAAGCCCAAGCCGCGCCAGTGCACGCGCACAAGCCATCGCCCAGGCCTTTAGCCAAGCGGGTTTGGCCACCACCGTGAGCACCGACATTGTCCAAACCATGTGGGAAAAGCTCTTGGTCAATGTTGCCACAGGTGCGCTCAGCGGCATCACGGGGCTGGATTACGGCAGACTCTATGCAGTTGCCGAGCTACAAACCTGTGCGCTGGCCGCTGTGGCAGAGGCCATGGCCGTGGCCAAGGCGGCAGGCATTGCACTGCTGACGACCGACCCCATGCAGGCTTGGCACAAAGCGTCGCTCAACCTGCCCCCCAGTTTCAAGGCATCGATGCTGCAAAGCCT
>JANOYR010000181.1:0-20380 GCA_031428975.1 Polaromonas sp.
GGCGGCATTGTGTATGGCCATGAGCAAAGCAAAGTAGCCATCAACGCCATTCACGAACTCGTGCGCGACGCTGGCAAACCCGCTTGGGACTGGGCAGCACCTGCCAAAGACGAGCCACTGATTGCCAAAGTGGGCGCATTGGCACAGGCCAAATTGGCTGCAGCCTACCAGTTGCGCAACAAACAAGCCCGCACCCACGCTTGCCGCGCAGCATACTCTGAAGTCATGGCCGATTTAAAGGCGGGTGGCACAGAGTTTGATTCGGTCAAGGTTGAAGGCATGTTGTTTGACATTGAAGCAGGTTTGGTGCGCAGCCAAATTTTGGCAGGCGAGCCACGCATTGACGGGCGCGACACGCGCACCGTGCGCCCCATCGAAATCCGCAACGGCGTGTTGCCCCGTACCCACGGGTCAGCCTTGTTCACACGCGGTGAAACGCAGGCTTTGGTGGTGACCACACTGGGCACAGAGCGCGATGCGCAGCGCATTGACGCGCTCAGCGGCGAGTTCCATGACAGCTTTATTTTCCATTACAACATGCCTCCGTTTGCCACTGGCGAAACGGGCCGTGTGGGCACTCCGAAGCGCCGCGAAATCGGCCACGGACGTTTGGCCAAGCGTGCTCTCGTGGCCGTGCTACCAAGCAAAGAAGAGTTTCCCTACACCCTGCGCGTGGTCAGCGAGATCACCGAATCCAATGGTTCGAGCTCGATGGCATCGGTCTGCGGCGGCTGCCTGTCCATGATGGACGCGGGCGTGCCGCTCAAGGCGCACGTGGCGGGTATCGCCATGGGCCTCATCAAAGACGGCAACAAATTTGCCGTTCTCACCGACATTTTGGGTGACGAAGACCACCTTGGCGACATGGACTTCAAGGTGGCAGGCACCACAGACGGTATCACTGCTTTGCAAATGGACATCAAAATCCAGGGCATTACCAAAGAAATCATGCAAGTGGCTTTGGCTCAGGCCAAAGAAGCGCGTATGCACATTTTGGACAAAATGCAGTCTGCCATGTCGGTAGCCAATATTGAAGTGAGCAATTTTGCGCCTAAGCTCTACACGCTGAAAATCAATCCAGAGAAAATCCGTGACGTGATCGGTAAGGGCGGCGCTGTCATTCGCGCCCTGACAGAAGAAACTGGCACGCAAATCAATATCAGCGACGAAGGCATCATCACCATTGCCAGCACCGATACGGCCAAGGCCGACGAAGCCAAACGCCGCATTTTGATGATCACCGCTGACGTAGAAATCGGCAAAGTGTACGAAGGCGCGATCACCAAAATTCTCGACTTCGGCGCATTGGTGAATTTGCTGCCTGGCAAAGACGGCTTGTTGCACATCAGCCAAATCAGCCATGACCGCATCAACAAAGTGACCGACGTATTGGCCGAAGGCCAAATTGTCAAAGTCAAAGTGATGGAAACCGACGAAAAAGGCCGCGTGAAGCTGTCCATGAAGGTGCTCACAGAGCGCCCATCATTTGACCAGCAACAGCAACAGCAGTGATGAAGGCCATAGAAATCAGCGCTTTTGGCGCACCTGACGTATTGCGGCTGTGCGAGCGTGCAGACCCGGTTGCGGGTGTGGGCGAAGTGCTGATTGCCGTGGCGGCGTTTGGGATTAACCGGCCTGATGTATTGCAACGCATGGGGCATTACCCCGTGCCAGCGGGTGCATCGGATCTACCCGGCCTTGAGGTGGCTGGCGCTATTGTGGGTGGTGACACATCCGCAATGGCGGCTGCAGGCCTTAAGCTGGGCGACCGTGTGTGCGCATTGGTTGCAGGCGGTGGTTATGCGCAGCTTTGCGTTGCGCCAGTGGGCCAGTGTCTGCCTGTGCCAGAGGGCATGAGCGATGTACAAGCGGCATCATTGCCCGAAACTTTTTTTACCGTTTACAGCAATGTGTTCGACCGTGCCAAGCTGCAAGCGGGCGAAACTTTGCTCATCCAAGGTGGCTCTAGCGGCATTGGTGTAACGGCTATCCAAATGGCCAAAGCGCTCGGCGATGGTCTGCATGCACCAGCAACCAAAGTCATTGTGACGGCGGGTAGCGACGACAAATGTGCGGCTTGTTTGGCGCTGGGCGCAGACTACGCCATCAACTATAAAACCCATGATTTTGAAGTTGAGGTCAAGCGCATTATGGGGGGGGCTGCTGCAACAGGCGGTATGCTAAGTAATGCACCTGTGGCGGGCGTGGATGTGATTTTAGACATGGTAGCTGGCAGCTATGTGGCCAAAGAAATCGAATGCTTGGCCGAAGATGGCAGGCTGGTTTTCATTGGCGTGCAGGGCGGGCTCAAGGCTGAAATCAATGCTGGATTGGTGTTGCGCCGCCGTCTGCAAATTACTGGTTCAACCCTGCGACCGCGCTCGGTGGCGTTTAAAACGCAAATTGCACAGGATCTACAGCGCCGTGTCTGGCCACATTTAGCCTCTGGCAAAATCAAATCGGTGGTTCATAGTGTTTTCGACGCACTGACCGACGTACAAGCCGCAGCCAAAGCCCACGCGCTGATGGAGTCGAACCAGCACATTGGCAAAATCGTGCTGCAATGGAAGTGACCAACATGGCAACTCGTAAAAAGCTCATCGCTGGCAACTGGAAAATGAATGGTTCTAAGGCCGCTAACACAGCCCTTTTAGCCGACATTTTTGCGGCTGCACCAACGGTTCAGCACGCCGATGTGGCTGTTTGCGTGCCCAGCGTGTATTTTGAAGGTATTTCTGCTGTTCTCGCTGCCCAGCGGTCAAAGTTTGCTATTGATTGTGGAGCGCAAGATATTTCTGCGCATGATAAAGGCGCTTTCACTGGCGAAATTTCTGCCGAAATGCTGATCGAGTTTGGACTGCGCTACGCCATTGTGGGGCATTCTGAGCGGCGTCAATACCACTTTGAGTCAGACCAAACCGTGGCACTCAAGGCCAAGGCTGCATTGGCTCACGGTATCACGCCGATCGTTTGCATAGGCGAAAGTTTGGCTGAGCGTGAGGCGAGCAAAACCGAAGAAGTAGTGCGCCGCCAACTCGCTGCTGTAATTCACGAAAACGGCCATTGCATCAGCGAAATAGTAGTCGCCTATGAGCCTGTTTGGGCTATTGGTACTGGCAAAACTGCTACACCCGACATGGCGCAAGCCGTGCATGCAGTGCTGCGCGCCCAGTTGCGTGCGGCTAGCCCACAAGCCGAGCAGCGCGTGCGAATATTGTATGGTGGCAGCATGAATGCAACCAATGCTGCCGAGCTTTTAGCGCAGCCGGACATTGACGGTGGTTTGATCGGCGGTGCGTCGCTCAAAGCCGCTGATTTTTTAACAATTTTGAACTCTATACCCGCAATGTCGGTGTAATATGGTCATAGTATGCTATTGTATTAGGAGTAAATGATGGGCGTTTTAGTTACAATTTTGTTGGCCGTTCAGATGATTTCTGCTTTGGTCATGATCGGCTTAATCTTGCTGCAACATGGCAAAGGTGCTGATATGGGGGCGGCCTTTGGTGGCGGCAACTCCGGCAGCTTGTTTGGTGCGAGCGGTTCAGCCAATTTCTTGTCGCGCACCACAGGAGTGCTCGCAGCTGTATTTTTTGTGTGCACTTTGGCTTTGGCTTATTTCAGTGGTGTCCGGCCAGTCAGCGGTGGAGGCTCTAGCGTGCTTGAAAAAGCCGGCGCTACAGTGAATGCACCGATGCCTGCAGCGTCGGCTACAGGAGGTGCGCAATCGATACCTGGCAACACGAAAGCAGGCGATGTTGCTCCAGCAATTCCAGCTGCTGTAACTACAATTCCACCGGCCAACAGTTCGACGCGCTCGGTAGAGCCCACAGCCAATCCTGTGCCAGCTCCAATCCCTGCAAAATAGAGTGTAGCAAGTAAGAAAAAGCCATGGATTCACTCTTAAATATAAGCTTTTCAGGGTAAACTCTAGGTTAGTCTGAGGCATACAAATCCTCTTGCAACTCAGACAGAAAACTGCCGTCGTGGTGAAATTGGTAGACACGCTATCTTGAGGTGGTAGTGGCGAAAGCTGTGCGAGTTCGAGTCTCGCCGTCGGCACCAAACAAAGTAAGCATTGCCTGTTGCGTATCCTCGCAAAGGGTGGTGCAAGAACTGACCAGAGCATTCATGAACCTCGATCAATACCTGCCGATTTTGTTGTTTATATTGGTGGGTATTGGTGTTGGTGTTGTTCCCCAAGTGCTGGGATATGTGCTTGGCCCTCGCCGTCCTGATGTTGCCAAAGACTCGCCCTATGAGTGCGGATTTGAAGCCTTTGAAGACGCACGCATGAAATTTGATGTGCGTTATTATCTCGTGGCTATTCTTTTTATACTTTTTGACTTGGAAATTGCGTTCTTATTCCCGTGGGCTGTGGCTCTCAAGGAAGTAGGCATTGTAGGTTTCTGGTCAGTCATGGTTTTCTTGGGTATTCTGGTTGTGGGTTTTGCCTACGAATGGAAAAAAGGTGCGCTAGATTGGGAGTAAATCCCCTTTATTCGCTATTGCTTACTCAAAAATCACCGCACTAGGCATTGAATATGATTGAAGGCGTCTTCAAAGAAAATATCGTCACCACTTCGGTGGACTCGGTAATCAACTGGGCCAAGACTGGCTCCTTATGGCCCATGACTTTCGGCTTGGCGTGCTGCGCTGTGGAGATGATGCATGCTGGCGCTGCCCGTTACGATTTGGATCGCTTTGGTGTAGTATTCCGTCCAAGTCCGCGTCAGTCTGATTTGATGATTGTGGCTGGAACACTGTGCAACAAAATGGCGCCTGCATTGCGTAAAGTTTACGACCAAATGGCTGAGCCGCGTTGGGTGCTGTCCATGGGTTCTTGCGCCAATGGCGGTGGCTATTACCACTACAGTTACTCTGTGGTGCGCGGTTGTGACCGCATTGTGCCGGTAGATGTGTATGTACCAGGTTGTCCACCCACGGCAGAAGCGCTCATGTACGGCATCATCCAGCTGCAACAAAAGATTCGTCGCACACAGACGATCGCTCGGGTATGAGGCGCGCCATGACTGCATTTGCTGTATCCCCAGAAACCACCAGAGCCGCTGTGGAGGCCGCGCTAGGCGCGCGCGCCAAGCGCGTGTCGGTTGAGTTGGGCGAAGTTAAAGTGACCGTGTCAGTAGCTGATTATTTAGAGTCTGCCATTATTTTGCGCGATGCTGAGGGCTGCAAATTTGAGCAGCTCATGGATTTGTGTGGCGTGGACTATTCAGAGTTTAAAGAGGGCGCATACGACGGTCCGCGATACTGTGTGGTCTCGCATTTATTGTCGGTGTCGCTAAACCAGCGTTTACGCTTGAAAGTATTTGCGGCTGAAGACGATTTGCCAGTGGTGGCCTCGGTGAACGACGTGTGGGCAGCAGCCAATTGGTTTGAGCGCGAGTGCTTTGATTTGTTTGGCATCGTGTTTGAAGGTCACAACGACTTGCGTCGTATTTTGACCGACTATGGCTTCATTGGCCATCCTTTCCGCAAAGACTTTCCGACCAATGGCCATGTCGAAATGCGTTACGACGCAGAGCAAAAGCGTGTGGTTTACCAGCCGGTCAGCATCGAGATGCGTGAGATCACCCCACGAGTGATTCGTGAGGGCAATTACGGCGGTATTAACCCAGGCGCTTTAGATAGGGCCAATGAAGCCGGTATGAGTAAGGGTATATAACCATGGCTGAAATTAAAAACTACACGCTCAATTTTGGCCCTCAACACCCAGCAGCCCACGGTGTGCTGCGCCTGGTGCTAGAGCTAGACGGTGAGGTGATTCAGCGCGCTGATCCGCATATTGGCCTTTTGCACCGTGGCACTGAAAAATTAGCCGAAAGCAAAACCTATATCCAGTCTCTCCCTTATATGGACCGATTGGACTATGTCTCCATGATGTGCAATGAGCATGCGTATTGCTTGGCCATCGAGAAAATGATGGGAATTGAGGTGCCAGAACGTGCGCAGTACATCCGCGTCATGTTTAGCGAAATCACCCGACTATTAAACCATCTCTTGTGGGTGGGTTGCCATGGCCTAGACTGCGGCGCAATGACGATCTTTTTGTATGCTTTCCGTGAGCGTGAAGATTTGTTTGACTTGTACGAAGCAGTCTCCGGTGCACGTATGCACGCCGCTTATTTTCGTCCTGGTGGTGTTTACCGTGATTTACCCGACAGCATGCCGCAGTACAAAGTCAGCAAGATTAAAAATGCTAAAGCGCTCGCCAAGTTAAACGAAGGTCGCCAAGGGTCAGTGCTTGATTTTATAGACGATTTCACCCAGCGTTTCCCTAAGTATTTGGCCGAATACCATACTTTACTCACTGACAACCGCATTTGGAAACAACGCACTGTGGGTATCGGTGTGGTCACTCCAGAGCGCGCTTTAAATCTTGGCTTTACGGGTGCTATGTTGCGTGGATCAGGCATCGCATGGGATTTACGCAAGCAGCAGCCTTATGACGTCTATGGTCAAATGGATTTTGATATCCCTGTTGGTAAAACGGGTGACTGCTACGACCGCTATCTTGTGCGCATGGAAGAAATGGCGCAGAGTAACCGTATCATCAAACAATGTGTGGACTGGCTGCGTGTGAATCCGGGTCCAGTGATTACTGACAACAATAAAGTTGCCGCTCCCAGCCGCGAAGGCATGAAAAGTAACATGGAGGATTTGATCCACCATTTCAAACTTTTCACGGAAGGTTTTCATATTCCTCAAGGCGAAGCCTATGCAGCGGTGGAGCATCCCAAAGGCGAATTTGGTATTTACATGGTGAGCGATGGCGCTAACAAGCCCTACCGTCTGAAAATCCGTGCGCCAGGTTTTGCACACCTTGCTGCATTAGATGAAATGACCCGTGGTCACATGATTGCAGATGCTGTGGCCGTCATTGGTACCATGGACATCGTATTTGGAGAGATTGACCGATGATCTCGGAAACCACCATACAGCGCTTCGACAAAGAAGTCGCTAAATACCCCGCAGACCAAAAAGTGTCGGCAGTAATGGCGTGCTTGGCCATTGTGCAAGACGAGCAGGGCTTCGTGAGCGCTGTCTCTGAAAACGCGATCGGCAAACATTTAGACATGCCTGCCATTGCTGTGCACGAGGTCACCACTTTTTATAACATGTACAACCAGCGAAAGTTGGGTAAATACAAAATCAACGTCTGCACCAATTTGCCATGCCAGTTGCGTGATGGGCAAAAAGCCCTGAATCACTTGTGCAAGAAGCTTGATGTTGAGTTGGGCGGGACAAGCAAAGACGGGTTGTTCACCGTGCAACAATCTGAATGCTTGGGCGCATGTGCAGATGCACCCGTTCTGTTGGTAAACGACCGCAGCATGTGCAGTTTCATGAGTCAGGAAAAACTCGACCAATTAGTTGATGGACTGCGGCAAGCGAAATAGGGCAAAAAAAATGAATGCACAACAAGTCCTCGCTCAATTCCAAGCCACAGGCGTACAAACCTGTTTCCATGGCCGCCACATTGAACCACAAATATACAAAGATTTGAATGGCAGCAACTGGCGCTTAAAAGACTATGAGGCGCGTGGTGGATATTCAGCTTTGCGTAAAATTCTAGGGAAAGATAACGCGTCAGCTACGTTGGGCGAAAAATCGGATGCAGCACAAGACGAGGTGTTAGGTTTGACCCAAGATCAAGTGATTGCAATCGTCAAAGAATCGGCTCTGCGTGGTCGCGGCGGTGCTGGCTTTCCTACGGGTCTCAAGTGGAGCTTCATGCCGCGCGGCTTTCCTGGCCAAAAATACTTGGTATGTAACTCTGACGAGGGCGAGCCAGGTACATGTAAAGACCGTGATATTTTGGAATTCAATCCGCACATCGTGATCGAGGGCATGGCAATAGCTGCATATGCCATGGGCATCAGCGTGGGTTACAACTACATCCACGGTGAAATTTTCCAAACGTACGAGCGCTTTGAAGAGGCTTTAGAAGAGGCACGCACTGCAGGCTATTTGGGTGATGCCATCATGGGCAGTGGGTTTAACTTTCAATTGCACGCTTTCCATGGTTTTGGCGCATACATTTGCGGTGAAGAAACAGCGTTGCTAGAATCCCTTGAGGGTAAAAAAGGCCAGCCACGCTTTAAGCCACCGTTTCCTGCCAGTTTTGGCTTGTATGGCAAGCCCACTACGATCAACAACACGGAAACATTTGCTGCAGTACCTTGGATTATTAACAACGGCGGCGCAGCGTATTTAGCTATTGGTAAACCTAACAACGGGGGAACTAAAATTTACTCTGTGTCTGGTGACGTGGAGCTGCCCGGAAACTATGAGGTACCGTTGGGTACCCCATTTAGCACATTGCTCGAACTCGCAGGTGGCGTGCGTAAAGGGCGTACGCTCAAAGCGGTGATCCCTGGTGGCTCTTCTTCTCCAGTGTTACCAGCCGACACCATGATGCAATGCACGATGGATTACGATTCAATTGCTAAGGCCGGATCGATGCTCGGTTCTGGAGCAGTCATTGTGATGGACGATTCGCGCTGCATGGTGGAGAGCTTAAAACGCTTGAGTTATTTTTATATGCACGAGTCTTGCGGCCAATGCACGCCTTGCCGTGAAGGCACGGGCTGGCTGTGGCGCATGGTTGAGCGCATTCACACGGGGCATGGCAAGCCCAGCGACATGGATTTACTGAACACAGTTGCCGACAATATCCAAGGACGAACGATCTGTGCGTTGGGCGATGCTGCGGCGATGCCAGTGCGTGCCATGATCAAACATTTCCGTCCTGAGTTTCAAGCCATGATCGACAACGCGCAAGTGCGCGCATCGACGCTTGAGTCTGCCACAGTCTAAGCGAGAGTGATATGGTTGAAATCGAATTAGACGGTCAAAAAGTACAAGCTACAGAGGGCAGCATGATCATGCACGCTGCCGAGCAGGCCGGTACTTATATCCCGCATTTTTGTTACCACAAGAAGTTGAGCATTGCCGCCAATTGCCGCATGTGTTTAGTAGATGTAGAAAAAATGCCTAAACCTATGCCCGCTTGCGCCACGCCTGTGAGCCAAGGTATGGTTGTGCGTACCAAGAGCGACAAAGCCATCAAGGCGCAAAAATCGGTAATGGAGTTTTTGCTGATCAACCATCCGCTCGATTGCCCTATCTGTGACCAAGGTGGCGAATGCCAGTTACAGGATTTAGCGGTAGGCTATGGCGGGTCAGGTTCACGTTATGAAGAAGAAAAACGCACCGTTGCTGTAAAAGATGTCGGGCCGTTGATCTCGATGCAGGAAATGGCACGCTGCATACATTGCACGCGCTGTGTGCGATTCGGCCAAGAAGTGGCAGGCATCATGGAGCTAGGCATGCTACACCGCGGTGAGCATGCCGAAATTACCACCGTACTAGGTGACACGGTAGACTCTGAACTATCAGGCAATATGATTGATATTTGCCCCGTGGGCGCACTCACCAGCAAGCCTTTCCGCTACAGCGCCCGCACATGGGAGTTAGGTCGTCGCAAGTCAATCAGCCCGCATGATTCAACCGGCACTAATCTTATCGTGCAGGTAAAAAATAACCAAGTCATGCGTGTTGTGCCGTTAGAAAACGAAGCGGTCAATGAGTGTTGGATTGCAGACCGCGACCGTTTTTCATATGAGGCGCTCAATGGCAGTGAGCGCTTGACCTCGCCTATGCTGAAACAAGGCGGACTGTGGAAGACCGTCGATTGGCAAACCGCGCTTGAATATGTAGCCAATGGCCTAAAGCAAATTAAAGCAGACCACAGTGCCGCCGCGATAGGCGCATTAGTAAGTCCGCATAGCACGGTTGAAGAGCTTTACTTAGCAGCAGCCTTGGTGCGTGGTTTAGGTAGTGATAATGTGGACTACCGCTTGCGCAATGCTGAGTTTACCCAAGCTGAAGGCGTGCGTTATTTGGGTATGCCTGTTGCATCGCTAAGTAGTTTGCAGCGTGTTTTGGTTGTTGGCAGCGATCTGCGCAAAGAGCATCCCCTGTTTGCCCAACGGATTCGCCAAGCGGTGCGTAAAGGCGGCGTGGCCTCAAGCATTAACGCCACAGTCAATGACTGGGCTATGCCTGTTGCCAATACGTTCATGCTGCCAGCGGGCCAATGGGCGCAGGCTCTAGCCGATGTGGCAGTAGCCGTGGCTTCAAACAAAGGCGTGATAGCGCCTGCTGCTGGAACGGCTACCGATACAGCCAAAGCAATTGCCCAATCATTGATGGGTGGTGAACGCAAAGCTATTTTGTTGGGCAATGCTGCGGCACATCACAACAACGCATCGTCTTTGCTGGCATTGGCAAACTGGATTGCGCAGCACACAGGCGCCAGTGTCGGCTATCTTACCGAAGCGGCTAATACCGTGGGCGCACAGCTGGTTGGCGCAGTACCTCAAAAGGGCGGTAAAAACGCATCACAAATGCTCGCTGGTGGATTACGTGCAGCTATTTTGCTTAACACTGAGCCAAAGTTTGACAGCGCACTTCAGGTCGATATCAAGGCGGATATGGTGGTCACACTTAGTCCGTTCAAAGCCAATATGGATTGCAGCGATGTGCTGCTTCCCATTGCTCCATTTACCGAAACGGCGGGGACATTCGTCAATGCCGAGGGACGAGTACAAAGTTTTAATGGCGTTGTAAAGCCCTTGGGTGAGGCACGACCTGCTTGGAAAGTGCTGCGTGTGTTGGGCAATATGCTGGGCTTGTCGGGCTTTCATTTCGAATCTTCCAACGAGGTGCTTGCAGCTGCGCGTGGTGATGTCAATGGAGATGCGCAGTTTGTATCGATTGATAAGCTCAGCAATGCGACGCAAGCAAATATTCGCTTAGATGTTGCATCAAGTGAGCCTGTGGTGGCTAGGATATACCAGCTTGACGGGATCGTTCGTCGCGCCGATGCATTACAGCGTACTGCTGACGCACGCAAGGGAGTGCCAGCATGATTGAGATGTTGCATGGATTAGGTCAGGGCATGGTCGCAGCTCCATGGTGGGGAGCTATGGCATGGCCAGTAATTTGGAATTTAATCAAAATCATTTGTGTGGTGTTGCCCATCATGGGTTTGGTGGCTTACCTTACCTTGTGGGAGCGAAAAGCTATTGGCTGGATGCAGATTAGAATTGGTCCAAACCGCGTGGGCCCATTTGGCTTGCTGCAGCCTATTGCTGACGCTTTAAAGCTGCTCACTAAAGAGATCATTGTCCCAGCAGCGGCCAGTAAAGGCTTGTTTTTTATCGGACCCATCATGACGATCATGCCTGCGCTTGCGGCGTGGGCGGTGGTGCCATTTGGCCCTGATGTTGCATTGGCGAATATCAATGCGGGTTTGTTATTCATCATGGCAATCACCTCGATGGAGGTATACGGTGTGATCATTGCAGGCTGGGCTTCCAACTCCAAATATGCATTTCTAGGCGCGTTACGTGCATCAGCGCAAATGGTGAGTTATGAGATTGCAATGGGTTTTTGTCTGGTGGTGGTGCTGATGGTTTCAGCCAGCCTGAACATGACAGAAATTGTGCTGGGACAGGGCAGGGGCTACTTTGCAGAGCAGGGTTTTAACTTTTTGTCATGGAATTGGTTGCCACTGTTGCCCATTTTTGTGGTTTACATCATTTCAGGAATCGCTGAAACCAACCGCCATCCATTTGACGTTGTCGAAGGCGAATCAGAAATCGTTGCAGGTCACATGGTGGAGTATTCGGGCATGGCATTTGCCATGTTTTTCTTAGCCGAATACGCCAATATGATACTGATATCGGCTATGGCCGCCATCATGTTCTTGGGTGGTTGGTATCCACCTATTGATAGCGTGTTGTTCAATTGGATTCCAGGTTGGATTTGGCTTGGACTCAAAACTTTTGTTGTTGTGACGCTTTTCATATGGGTTCGTGCCACATTCCCTCGTTTTCGCTATGACCAAATCATGCGCTTGGGCTGGAAAATCTTCATTCCAATCACTTTGATTTGGCTAGTTGTAGTGGGCGCTTGGATGCAAACTTCTTGGAATATTTGGAAATAAGGCAAATTGCAATGACTACTCTTGCCGCTCCCGCGTTTTCTCTCAAAGACTTCTTGGGCAGCTTCATGCTGATCGAATTGTTCAAAGGCTTTGCATTGACAGGAAAACACGCCTTTCGTCGCAAAATCACTGTTCAGTTTCCAGAAGAAAAAACACCGCAATCCCCGCGTTTTCGCGGACTGCACGCACTGCGCCGTTACGAAAATGGTGAAGAGCGCTGCATCGCTTGCAAACTGTGCGAGGCAGTCTGTCCTGCTATGGCAATTACCATCGAAAGCGAAGTCCGCGATGACGGTTCGCGCCGTACGACACGCTACGATATTGATTTAACCAAGTGTATTTTTTGCGGGTTTTGTGAAGAAAGTTGCCCGGTCGACTCCATAGTTGAAACGCATATTTTGGAATACCATGGTGAAAAACGCGGAGATCTGTACTTCACCAAAGACATGCTTTTGGCTGTGGGTGATCGTTATGAAAAAGAAATCGCAGCGAACAAAGCTGCTGATGCCCCTTACCGTTAAGCCCTGTTGAACGAGATATTTATGGACATCAAAACAGGATTTTTCTATGTATTCGCTGCGATTTTATTGGTCGCGGCTTTCAAAGTTATTACCTCTCGCAGTGCGGTACATGCGGCACTTTATTTAGTTCTTGCGTTTTTTCAAGCAGCCGCTGTGTGGGTGCTTCTCAAAGCTGAGTTTTTAGCCATTACATTAGTTTTGGTTTACGTTGGTGCCGTCATGGTCTTGTTCCTATTTGTTGTGATGATGTTGGATGTCAATGTGGATGCCGTTAGAAAAGGTTTTTGGAAACATTTTCCTTTGGCTGGTGGTATCGGGGTATTGATAGCATTAGAAATGGCAGCCGTATTAATGGGTGGTTTCAGAATTAGTGAAGAGCCCAAAACTGCTGCGGCGTTGGCGGCACAAGCAGACAACACCAAAGAGCTGGGTAAATTGCTTTATACGCAATACCTTTATCCATTGGAAATTGCGGCCGTAATCCTACTGGTCGCTATCATTGCTGCTATTGCTTTGACACTGCGTGAACGCAAGGACAGCAAATATGTCGATCCATCTTTGCAGGTTCGTGTCAAAGCCCGTGACCGTATGCAAGTAATTAAAATGGATGCTACCAAAAGCGCAGCTGAAAATACCGAGTCAGCCTTGATGCCAGCTCAAAGCACTCCAAATACTACGGCATCAAAGGGAGCTAACGTATGATATTGACTCTGGGACACTTTCTATCTCTGGGTGCGATGCTCTTTGCCATGTCCGTGATTGGGATTTTCTTAAATCGCCGTAATCTGATTGTGCTGCTCATGGCTATAGAGCTGATGCTGCTGGCAGTTAACATGAATTTTGTAGCGTTCTCTCACTATTTGGGTGATATGCATGGCCAGATTTTTGTGTTTTTTATCTTGACGGTAGCCGCAGCTGAATCAGCTATTGGTTTGGCCATATTGGTGCTGCTGTTTCGCAACAAATCCAGCATCAGTGTGGATGAACTTCAAACGCTCAAGGGTTAACGCATATGAGCGCAACACTTTCTGTAAATACTCTTCTAGTCGTCCCTCTCGCGCCATTGGTCGGGGCGCTACTCGCTGGTGTGTTGGGCACACAATTTGGTGGCAACTGGCTTGGTCGCCGTGCCAGCCATGTTGTGACGATCTTGGGTGTATTCATTGCTTTTTTGATTTCGGTGCAAACGCTTTGGTCTGTGGCGGTGGATGGCGCTCGTTTGAATGCCACGGTTTATGAGTGGATGACCATTGGCAAGCTGAAGATGGAGATTGGCTTTTTGATTGATGGCCTTACAGCCATGATGATGGTGGTGGTTACTTTTGTATCGCTTATGGTGCATATTTACACAATAGGATACATGGAGGAAGACGAGGGCTACAACCGATTTTTCGCCTATATCTCTCTGTTTACTTTCTCCATGTTAATGCTTGTCATGAGCAACAACATGCTGCAGTTATTTTTTGGCTGGGAAGCTGTGGGATTGGTCTCCTATTTGTTGATTGGTTTTTGGTACAACAAACCCACTGCGATCTTCGCGAACATGAAAGCCTTTTTGGTAAATCGTGTGGGTGATTTCGGTTTTATTTTGGGCATTGGCTTAATCGTAGCCTATGCGGGTACGCTCAATTACGGTGAGGTTTTTGCAAAAAGCACCGAACTGTCTAAACTTAGTTTTCCTGGAACCGAGTGGTTGTTGGTGACTGTCATTTGTCTGTGCCTATTTGTCGGAGCTATGGGTAAGAGTGCCCAATTTCCTTTGCACGTTTGGCTTCCAGACTCAATGGAAGGGCCAACGCCTATTTCTGCTTTGATTCATGCTGCGACCATGGTGACGGCAGGTATTTTCATGGTGGCGCGTATGTCTCCCTTGTTTGAACTAAGCGACACCGCTTTAAGCGTCATCATGGTAATTGGCGGTATAACTGCACTGTTTATGGGGTTCTTGGGCATTATCCAAAATGACATCAAGCGCGTGGTGGCTTATTCGACACTGTCGCAACTTGGTTACATGACCGTTGCTCTGGGTGCATCGGCTTATTCAGTGGCAGTATTTCACCTCATGACGCATGCTTTCTTTAAGGCGCTGTTATTTCTAGGCGCTGGCTCTGTGATCATGGGCATGCACCACAACCAAGACATTCGTTACATGGGCGCAGTGCGTAAATACATGCCCATTACTTGGATCACTTCTTTGCTGGGTTCGTTGGCGTTGATTGGTACGCCCTTGTTTTCCGGCTTTTACTCTAAAGACGAAGTGATCATGGCGGTTAAAGCAAGCCAATTGGCGGGCTCTGGATTTGCCTATTTTGCGGTGATGGCCGGCGTGTTCATTACGGCTTTTTATTCCTTCCGTATGTACTTTTTGGTATTTCATGGCCAAGAACGCTATGACCAAAACCCAGAAGCGCACCACACGGATCACAGCGACGGCCATGACCACCACCACGCAGCTGCAAAACCACACGAGTCACCTTGGGTGGTGACTGTACCGCTAGTGTTGCTGGCAATTCCGTCCGTGGTTCTTGGTTTTATGACAATCAGCCCCATGCTGTTTGGTGATTTGTTCAAGGATGCGATTTATGTAGACGCAGTCAAACACCAAGCCATGTCTGAATTGGCCAAAGAATTTCATGGTGCTGCGCAGCTGGCTTTGCATGGCCTGATGACGATGCCTTTTTGGTTGGCAGTGGCAGGCGTAGCCTTGTCTTATTACATGTATATTGTCAACCCCAGTTTGCCCGCTGCCATCAAAGCACGGGTAATGCCGATCTATACTTTACTGGATAACAAATACTATTTGGACTGGTTCAATGAAAACATACTTGCGCGGGGAGCACGTATGTTGGGTATGGGGCTGTGGAAGGCTGGCGACCAAACCTTAATAGACGGTGGTTTAGTTAATGGATCTTGGAAATTGGTGGGTTGGGTGTCAGGCATTGTGCGTAAGGCTCAAACTGGCTTTCTGTACCACTATGCCTTGGTCATGATTGTGGGTGTGTTCGTGCTTTTGACCTACTTCGTCTCCGGTCCTGGCATCATGGCCTGGTTGGGTAAATAACAAGGCGGAGAAAAAACATGGGTTTATTAAGTCTTGCTATTTGGACACCGATTTTTTTTGGTGTGGTGCTACTGGCCTTGGGGCGCGACGACCAAGCACGTGCAACGCGTTGGATGGCACTGATTGGTGCAATTATCAGTTTCCTAATTACATTGGCGGTGGTCGATGCCTTTAGGCTGGGTACATCTGCTATGCAAATGGTTGAGCAAACGTCTTGGATCAGCCGTTTTAATGTGAATTACCACTTGGGGGTCGATGGCATCTCGTTGTGGTTTGTTCCGCTTACGGCGTTCATCACGGTGGTGGTGGTGATCTCCGCATGGGAGGCTATCACTGAGCGGGTGAACCAGTACATGGGTGCTTTCTTGATACTCAGCGGTCTGATGATTGGCGTTTTCAGTGCACTCGATGGTATTTTGTTTTATGTCTTCTTTGAGGCCACATTGATCCCGATGTATTTGATTATCGGTATTTGGGGTGGCCCTAATAAAATTTATGCCGCATTCAAGTTCTTTTTGTACACGCTATTGGGCTCATTGCTCATGCTGATTGCTTTGATCTTTTTGTACACGAAGTCTGGCGGTAGTTTTGATATTTTGACTTGGCACAAATTACCCTTGTCTAGTACAGCACAGGCGATGGTTTTCTTTGCCTTCCTTGCAGCATTTGCCGTAAAAGTGCCCATGTGGCCAGTGCACACTTGGTTGCCGGACGTACACGTAGAAGCCCCCACAGGTGGATCAGCAGTTTTGGCAGCCATAATGCTCAAGCTTGGCGCATATGGTTTTCTGCGCTTTTCGCTGCCCATTGCACCAGACGCAGCGCATGACTACGCGGGATTAATGATTGCGCTGTCTTTAGTGGCGGTGGTGTATGTAGGTTTGGTTGCCATGGTGCAGCAAGACATGAAAAAATTGGTGGCGTATTCGTCGGTGGCGCACATGGGTTTTGTCACCTTGGGTTTCTTTATATTCAATGACCTCGGTGTTGCAGGCGGCATTGTACAAATGATTGCGCACGGCTTCGTATCGGCCGCGATGTTCTTGTGCATCGGTGTTCTTTATGACCGTGTGCACTCACGTGAAATAGCCAGCTATGGTGGTGTAGTCAACACCATGCCTAAGTTTGCCGCGTTTGGATTATTCTTTGCCATGGCCAATTGCGGCTTGCCCGGCACGGCAGGCTTTGTGGGCGAGTGGATGGTGATTTTGGGCGGCGTTCAATACAATTTTTGGATAGGTTTTGCCGCTGCCAGCGCCTTGATCTTTGGTGCAGCGTATACGCTTTGGATGTTCAAGCGCGTGTATCTTGGACCTGTGACCAACGAAGAGGTTAAGGCTTTGGCAGATATCAACAGCCGAGAATTTTTGATGCTGGCGTTGCTAGCTGCGGCCACACTATGGATGGGCGTGTACCCAAAGCCATTTACTGACGTGATGAACAGCTCTGTTGCTGACTTGCTCAAGCATGTAGCGATGAGCAAAATTAACTGATCCACCGATATTTGAGATTGACACCCATGGACAAAGCCAGTTGGATCGTAGCCTACCCTGAGATTGTGCTCTTGGTGATGGCGTGTGTGATTTTGCTAGTCGACTTGGCCGTCAAAAGCCCTCGTCGTACTGCCACCTATGTGCTCACTCTGCTCACGTTTGGCGTGGTGGCCGTGTTGCAAGGTTTGTATGCAGCCAGCGGCGACACCATTTACGGCTTTGGCAACATGGTGGTGAGCGACCCGATGGGCAATTGGCTCAAATGCTTTGCTAGTGTGGCAATGATGGTCAGTATGGTCTATGGTCGCCCTTATGTGTTTGACCGGGGTATGCTTGGTGGTGGTGAGTTCTTCACACTTAGCATGTTCTCGCTCTTAGGTATATTTGTGATGATTTCGGGAAATAATTTTCTCGTGATTTACATGGGCTTGGAATTGCTCACCCTGTCATCGTATGCCTTGGTGGCTTTGCGGCGGGACAACGCCAACGCCACCGAAGCGGCCATGAAATACTTTGTGCTCGGTGCTTTGGCCAGCGGCTTCTTGCTTTATGGCCTTTCCATGATGTACGGTGCTACCGGCTCGCTAGAAATCACGGCTGTTTACAAAGCAGTGTTATCGGGTCAAATCAAACACCAGGTTTTGGTGTTTGGATTGGTATTCATTGTGGCAGGTTTAGCTTTCAAACTAGGCGCGGTACCCTTTCATATGTGGGTGCCAGACGTTTACCAAGGTGCGCCTACTGCCGTTACGCTGCTCATTGGCGGAGCGCCTAAGCTGGCCGCATTTGCTATTTGCATTCGACTTCTTGTCGAGGGGCTGTTGCCTCTAGCCATTGACTGGCAGCAAATGCTGGCAGTTTTATCGGTAGGATCGCTCTTAGTAGGCAACCTAGCCGCTATTGCGCAAACCAATTTAAAGCGCATGCTGGCTTTTTCTACGATCGCGCAAATGGGTTTTATTTTGCTTGGATTGATGGCAGGAGTGGTCAATGGCAACACCAACGGTGCAGCTGCGGCTTACAGTGCATCTATGTTTTATGTAGTTACCTATGTGCTCACTACATTGGCTACTTTTGGCATCATCATGCTGCTAGCCCGTGGTGGTTTTGAAAGCGAGGAAATCAGCGATTTGGCAGGCCTGAACCAACGCAGCCCGCTGTATGCTGCCATCATGGGCATTTGCTTGTTCTCTTTGGCTGGTGTACCACCCATGGTGGGCTTTTTTGCCAAACTCAGCGTATTGCAGCCGTTGGTAGATTCGGGTCAAACATCCTTAATTTCTTTAGCGGTATTTGCGGTGATGATGTCTTTGGTCGGTGCGTTTTATTATCTGCGCGTGGTCAAGGTCATGTATTTTGATGAGCCCACCAGCACCGCACCCATCACTGCATCCGCTGATGTGCGCGTAGTGCTTTGCATCAATGGCGCTTTGGTTCTTTTGTTGGGCTTATTCCCCAGTGGCCTCATGACCCTGTGCTTGAAAGCGATTATTAAATCGTTGGGTAGCTAAGGCAGCAGCTAGCGTGAGCCAAGGAACATCTGTTTTTTTTGTCATTTTGGCTGCCTTGGTTGCGGCCAATTTACCTTTTGTGTCTCAGCGCTTGCTTTTGGTCAAACGCCTAGCACTGGGTAAAACACTTTGGATGCGGCTAGCAGAACTGCTGTTTTTTTATTTTTTAGTAGGCGCTTTGGGGCTTGCATTAGAAATGCGCTTAGGTCAAATTGCAGCGCAAAAATGGGAGTTTTACGCCATTACGGGTGCTCTGTTTTTAACCTTGGCATTTCCAGGCTTTGTGTGGCGCTATTTGTTCCAACACAACGCCTAATATGCCGGTAAACGATGCGCCATTGGCAATGCAGCATTTAATTGAAACGCAAATAGACAGTACGCTTCT
This sequence comes from Polaromonas sp., assembly GCA_031428975.1. Classification (GTDB taxonomy): domain Bacteria; phylum Pseudomonadota; class Gammaproteobacteria; order Burkholderiales; family Burkholderiaceae_C; genus JAAFIP01. The sequence goes on from JANOYR010000181.1 coordinate 19,009, forward strand.
TTTTAAAGGCAGTTTTTTGCATGCCAAACGCGACACGGTGGCTTTGCTTGATGGCTCTTACGCCACGCGGGAATACGTCGTTCACCCCGGTGCTGTGGCGATTGTGCCCCTGCTTGACAACGGCCACGTGGTGCTAGAAAGGCAATTTCGTTACCCCGTGGGTATGGTGATGACCGAAGTGCCTGCCGGCAAGCTGGATGCGGGCGAAGACCCCTTGCTTTGCGGATTACGAGAGCTGCGCGAAGAAACTGGTTATACCGCCAACGAATGGGCCTATGCAGGCAAGATGCACCTAGCAATCGCGTATTCCACTGAAGTCATCCATGTGTATTTTGCGCGCGGTTTACGTCTTGGTGAGCAAGATTTAGACCAAGGCGAAATCTTAGATGTTTTCACCGCGCCCGCAGAGCAACTGCTCGACTGGTGCGCAGACGGCACGGTCACTGATGCCAAAACCTTGGTGTGCTCAGTTTTTTTGGGCAACCACTTGAATGGCCGTAAACCCTTGTTGTGGCAGCCCGTGCCTTGCATACAACAGCCGCAAGCGCTATGAAAGTCTTAGACTTGCAATGCGGCCACGGCCATAATTTTGAGGGCTGGTTTGGCTCTGAAGACGATTTTCAGAGCCAATTGCTTCGCCAGCTGGTGGAATGCCCCATGTGCGGCAACGCGGCCATCGTAAAAAAGCTATCTGCCCCAAGGCTCAATCTTGGCGCTAAGCCCCCGGCCTCAGAAATTGCATCGGACAAGCAAGCTGAGCCCTCTAGCGCAACTGGTGCAACTGCTGGCAGTGCGGTAGCTTCTGCCAAGCCTGCCGCCGACAAAGAACTGAGCGTGCCAGAACCAACAGCCCCCGCTTCCCAGCAACAATCCGACTCAATTGCCCAAGCGCAGGAGCTGATGCAGCGCCCAGAATTTCAAGAAGCGTGGATGGAAATGGCTAAGCAAGTGGTAGCCAAAACTGAAGATGTAGGCACGCAGTTTGCCCAAGAGGCTCGCAAGATGCACTATGGCGAAGTGCAGGAGCGAGGCATACGAGGCCACGCCACGCGCGACGAAACGCTAGAGCTGCTGGACGAAGGCATCAACGTGATGCCGCTTTTAATCCCAGAGGCTTTAAAGGGCTCAGTGCATTAATTGCAGCGCAGCGAGCTTGGCATACACGCCATTGGCCGCAATCAGTCCTTCGTGTGTACCCGTTTCCACCATGCGTCCATGTTCCATCACGATGATGCGGTTGGCCTTTTGGATCGTAGACAAGCGGTGTGCAATGACGAGCGTGGTGCGCCCACGCATAGCGGACTCGAGGGCGGCTTGCACAGTGCGCTCGCTTTGGGCGTCTAGCGCACTGGTTGCTTCGTCGAGCAGCAAA
>JANOYR010000182.1:0-4742 GCA_031428975.1 Polaromonas sp.
GAAATCAGGATCTGCATCAAACGCAGCGGCCATGGATCAACGGCGGGAAATCCGACTGTCCCTGAAATCCCTGCATCCACAGAAAACGCATCACCCGCCGAACTGAACATCGCCAGAAAACTCATCAGACGCAGCACTGTATCACCGCTCGACAGGATAAATGTATTGCGATGATGAATAGAAACCAGCGTCACGAACACCACAACGGCACTGATGCGAAATTGCCAGCCGACAAGAAAGCCAATACACGCCAGCACATGAATCACCAGTAAAATGCGAAAGCCGCCCGTCGTCGGAGGCAGCAGGTGCAGCAGACACATTCGACTGCGACCCTGTTGACGCTGCCATGCCGCGATATTCCACATTGCATGAGACCCGAACATATCGGTCACCAGTGGAAACAGCAGCACGGCATTCAGCAGCATCAGGCCGCCGAACATCAGGCGAAACAGCACCTGCGGAGCACACGATTCCGGAGCATGAAAGAATGCGAACCATGCATCAGTGAATTGACTCCAGTGCATCCATCAACTCTATACAAATTCCCTTCTCCCCCGAAATGGGGGAGAAGGTGGCCGACAGGCCGGATGAGGGGGAATTCCATCCGTGCCATCCGTGGTCAAGAACCTGATTCCAATTTGACCACAGATAGCACTGATGACACGGATGAGTGGCAGTTTGGAAAAATCACGACGCAAACTTTTCTTCATGCATCACAAACGACTGCCACTCCGTCAGCGGCTGCTCCGCCGTCGGAGCATTCACCGTTTGGTATTCCCTTATGAGTTGAATCGACACGATTTGCCGACCATCGAGTTTCGCCTGATACAGCAACCATTGACACAACGGCGACCACAGAACTTTGTCGCTGCCAGTGAGTACAGAAAACTGAAACTTAAAATGCCGAAACCACAACAGATCAATGAACCAGTTTGTCTGAAGCGGTTCGATGGGACGCCACTCTTCGACCGCCCCGTCTGCATACTGCAACATCGCCCTCAACCGCCGATTCACATGCAGCGGCTCCGGAGCAAACATTGACCACCCATGCCACAACCCCAGATACAAAAACGGCTTCTGAAAATACCCCACCAGCCGCCGCTGCGGCTGATCCGAAGGCAGGTCGAAGCACCAGAACCAGAGAAGCATCGCAGCGATGAACACTTCAACCAACATCACAAGTTCTCTCTCACGGTGTCGCTCGGTTTCGGTTTTCCTTGAATGTGTGACTGACTGGGATTAATCCCACGCCGCCACGAAACTTCTTGTCCGGTATTGCGGGATACACGCCGACACAACGGACGACACCGGTGGCTGAACCAGTAACAACTTGGCGAGCACCGCGAGTTAGATATGTCACCGTAAATTCATCACCGGTTTCCAGGACCATAACACGGTCTGCTTTGTAGTATCCGATTGGGTGGACACGTATGTCCCAGAAATCGACGACAGCTTCAAATTCGACCGTGGAGTCACCAGCCGGGCGAATTTCACGCAAAAATCCTCCAGCCTCCCATGCAGTAAAATTTCCTTTGGGAGTTACGATGAGTCCCTTACATTCCGGAACTCCTTCCGGCAATTCAGATGCCTGCGAAAGTACGACGTCCCCTCGCGTTGGATCTTGGCCGGGTTTCATCGCAACAATATGCCGAAAACCTTCACCCACAAAAATGAGTTCATTGATGTTGTAAAAATTCTCTACTCCAAACCCATGGCTACCAGCTTTGTGGCCACCGCACGCAATTCGAGCGCCGAACTCGTCAGATCGGAGATCTGGCCTGAAATCGGGCTTGGACCCAGGCAATCCCATCAGCCATTCGGACGAACCGACCGCAGTTACCGTAACCCCGAACTTTCCGACACGGTATGTTTCCCATCCTTGAAGAATGCCAGAATCCGGCAAAGGCCAGCCGGGATTCGCAGCAAGTAGACCGTCATCCGCCAACACACGGCAAACGCTCAGTGTAACTGTCAACAAGGCCGCGCAAAATCGTAGACTAGTGTGCATATCAACTCCTCACCGGACCCAAAAGCCATATGTGTCCATCACAAGTAATTCCCACGGAACCAAGATTTCTCCTCCAGGCTGTCCACCGGGATTCTGGCCCCAGGGGTTGTAAAGTTTCACGCCATTTCCGACGACTCCGATTACCGCGTATGCATGGTTACTAACTAGCCCTGATTGTATTGACGGGCCAAGTTTTGACTGCACGGTGATTAACTTTCCAGCGTTCAAATCCGTGGTTAGTTGCAGTAACGAATAGTTATGGCTCCAAATATACGATCCACCAGTTCCGGTCAGGAGAGTCATTCCGTCTTCCAGTGAACAGGTGCTGCCATTTGGAGTTCCGCCAAGATGATTAAAAATCGCTTGCTCGATTACCATCACCCAGATCTCTTTGAGGCTGGTACTGGGATCCGTGTCACCAAACCCCGCCTGTGCCGTGCCAAAATTGTAAAATGGTCCAGCAATCGTCGTGACAGGATTTCCTGATTTATCGAAATGGCTGACGCTAAATGTACCATCAGGCAAAGGCGTAATCATTGATATGATTCGATCAGGATCTGCAGCAGCGACCGATGCAAGGGCGGACAAGAATCCGCAATTTCCAACGCCGCCTTGATCGATGTCGTTGTAATGCACCAAATGCCCATCACCGGGCCCTTCGACAAATAATTTGTAGCCAGCAGTCCTTGATGCATTGTCAACAATAACCTTTGCGTGTGCCGTTGCAGCCCCACCATCACCATCGGTGGCAGTGATGTCGAACTCGTAAACGCCCGCCGCTACATCTGCAGTTTGTACTAAATCGTTCCCAATAAACACGAACCCTGCTGGCATCCCAGCCGCAGAATAAGTCAGGGTGTGTACTGGATTGGGATCGTAGGCAATGGACTGGAATACAACTCCTCGATCATCCGTCTTGATACTGGCCACATGCTCGGAAGAAAGGAATTCCGGCGAATGGTGGATGTGAATTATAATGATCGCTGTATCCGTGGCTCCAAGAGGATCTTCGACTTTGAGCGTAAAGGTATATAGGGTCTGCGTGAACGGAGCGGTCCCCGATTTGCTGAGAAATCCATCTGCATTGACCAAGAACTCACCAGGCAAGCCTTGAGTTGAATAATGAAGGTCGGCGCGTGCATCGTCAGGATCGTTTGCCATCGGTAATCGGCGAAATCCTGAGAACGATGGATCAAGCACGATGTTGAACGTATCAGCCGTCTGAATTTTTGGATCTGTCTCTCCAGTCGACAGAAATTCTGGAGGCGCATTCCCATGAATCACGGTAACCGCTGCTGAATCCTCCCCTGCGTCGTTCTTCACTTTCACCGCGAAACTATACGTTCCAAGCGGAATTGGGTTACCGAACACATGCGCCAGTTCTCCCGTTGGCAGGATTTGCAGGAATGCAGGAATATCCGCCGATTCGTATGTGAACGTGTCGCCATCGGGGTCAGCCGCCGGAAGTTTAAACCGAAAACCGGTTCTACTGCCTTCGATGTTAAAGGTGAACGCGTCACTGTTATGAATCGACGGATCTTTTTCACCATTCGACAGGAATTCCGGTGGACTTGGAGCAACCAGCTTCACGCTGGCCGTTGATGCTTCACCGAATGCTGAGGTAATCGTATACGTGAAAGTGTCGTTATAGCCCGGTGCGGTACTCTGGTAGACAACAGTGTTTCCCGCGCGTGTTGCGGTCCCGTGATTGCCGTTTGTGACGGCGGAGAGTTTAATCGCATCGCGGGGATAGCCAAACGTCGATGACCCGGTGCCACCGGGTTTGAAATTCTGCGAAATCGACGATCCGCCCGGTTGAACAGCATTGGTCATCGTGACCGTAAAGCTGATCGTATTTCCGCCGTTGATGGCAAAGAAGTCGAATTCTGTCAGAATCGTCTGCATTGTTGCGGAAACCGTGAGAACGGTTTCACCCCACGTATCGCGATCGCGGCGAAGGTCAACTTTCGCTGTGGCCGTCACATAATGTTCGATCGCCGCGACCGTGGTGCCGTAGTCAATATGGAAGTACGCGAGATCGGAATCAGCATCACCGAATGTCACGTAGCCAAATCCATTCTCTTCGTAATAGCCAACGACTTCCAATCCGCCAAACGAAACACTTGCACGCCAGGAAATTCGTTCGCTCTGCAAGAATCCGGCCCCATCGTCAAGATTCATCAACACAATGGCGGCCTGTGCGCCCTGTGTATATGCCATGGCAGACGGCTCTCGTGTCCATTGGTGAATAGGAATATCCGTTGCCCCGCTGCTTGTCGCGAATCTAATGTCTGGTTCGAATTTCGCCAGGGGATGACTGGGGATCCAGTCGTTGTTTAACAACTGACTGTGAAAGCTGATTGGTATCGTCGTACCCGCTGCCAGCGTTGGAACTTCGATGCGATCATCGATTGCATCCAGGTAATCACCGTGCGGCTGAGGTTCGTTTCCGCCGGTTTCACCACCACCAGCATCTGCTCCACCACCAGCATCCGCTCCACCGCCAGCATCCGCTCCACCACCAGCATCTGCTCCACCACCAGCATCTGCTACACCACCAGCATCTGCTCCACCGCCAGCATCTGCTCCACCGCCAGCATCTGCTCCGCCACCAGCATCTGCTCCGCCGATTCCACCACCACCGATTCCACCACCACCGATTCCACCACCACCGATTCCACCACCACCGATTCCACCACCACCGATTCCACCACCACCGATTCCACCACCGATT
>JANOYR010000183.1:0-4567 GCA_031428975.1 Polaromonas sp.
TCGGGCACACCCAGTGCCTCGGCTACGGTGGGCACATCGGGCAGGAGTGGCGAGCGTTTGCGCGATGTGACGGCTAAAGGCTTGAGCTTGCCAGCTTTTACAAAGGGTACCGCCACTGGCAGATTCACAATGCCCACTTGCAGTGTGCCGCCAATATGGTCCGCTGTGGCTTGGGCGTTGCCTTGGTAGGGAATGTGGGTGAGTTTGGCGCCTGTTTTCAGCCCGAGTAATTCACCCGACAAATGGCCTGAGCTGCCCGCGCCTGGTGTGCCATAGTTGAGCTTGTTGGGCTCTTTTTTGGCCAAATCGGCCAGCTCTTTCATGCTGTTGACTTGCAAGCTGGGGTGGGCGGTGAAGACGTTGGGGATTTCTGCCACCTCAATCACCGCTGCCAGATCTTTGATGGGGCTAAAGGCCATATTAGTGTTCAGCGATGGGTTGCTGGCCATGATGATGCCATTGATCAGCAGGGTGTGGCCATCGGGGGCAGATTTGGCCACAAAGTCACTGCCAATATTGGTGCCAGCACCTGCTTTGTATTCGACGATCACAGGTTGTTTGAGTGCTTCTTGCAAGCGCACAGCGATGGCGCGGGCAAACACATCGGATGAGCCGCCGGGTGTTGCCGGTACGATGATCTTGACAGGTTTACTCGGATAAGTGGCTGTCTGGGCATGGCTGGCCAGATGCGAAAAACCCATGGCCACAGCCAGAGCCAAAAAACCGCTACGATGCAAGAACAGTCGACGCATAAAAACTCCAGTGTTAGAAGATGTTTGAATTTAAAAACAGGGATATGTTGACAAAACTGTATAGGGCAATCATGACACAAGCTCTCGCTTTGGTGCAAGTTTTATGAAATCTCCCCATGTTTTGGTGGCCGGAGCCGGCCCCGTGGGTTTGGTCAGCGCTTTGGTATTGGCCAGCGCTGGCATACCTGTAACGGTGCTCGAACGCAATGCTGCTCCTGCGCAGGATTTACGCGCCTCTACTTTCCATCCGCCCACTTTGGACATGCTGGAGCGTTTTGGTATACCCCAAGAGCTGTTGGCCCAAGGCTTGGTAGCGCGCTACACCCAGCAGCGTGACCGCACGCATGGCTTGATTGCAGAGTTTGACATGGCCTTGCTGGGCGATGACACGGCCTATCCTTACCGTTTGCAATGTGAGCAATGGAAACTGAACGCGATTTTGCTGGCACGTTTGGCGCAGTTTGCGCATGCCAGTGTAGTCTTAAATGCAGCTATACAAAACGTAGCGCAAGATAGCCGTGGAGTATCTGCCACCGTGCAAATCAATGGTGAGCCGCAAACACTGCAAGGCGACTATTTGGTGGGCGCTGACGGTGCGTGGAGTGCGGTGCGCCAGTCGCTGGGTATTGAGTTTGAAGGCTTTACTTACCCCGAGCGCTTCTTGGTGGTGTCTACCACGTTTGAGTTTGCTAACCACCTGCCGCAGTTGTCGTATGTGAACTATGTGTCTGACCCGCAGGAATGGTGTGTGCTGCTGCGCGTGCCCACACTGTGGCGGGTATTGTTCCCCACCCGCGCTGACGAAACGGATGAATCGGTGATGACCGACGAATCGATACAAAACCGCTTGCAAAACCTGCTGCCCCAAAGCGCACCCTATGTGTGCGAGCACCGCACGCTTTATAAAGTGCACCAGCGCGTGGCCAAAGAGTTTAGACGGGGCAGGGTGATTTTGGCGGGTGATGCCGCGCACATCAACAACCCACTGGGCGGCATGGGCATGAATGGTGGTGTGCACGATGCCTTTAACTTGGCCGACAAACTGGTGCAAATCATCAGCCATGGTGCTGACGAAGCGCTGCTAGACCGCTACGAGCGCCAGCGCCGCGCAGTGGCCATTGAATACATCAATGCCAGCACCGCACGCAACAAAAAAACCATGGAAGAGCGCGACCCACTGGTGCGCCAAAAAACCCACGACGAATTACGCGCCATGGCGGCTAACCCCGTAGCTGCCAGAGAATACCTGCGCAAGACCTCTATGATGGATGCCCTACAACGCGCGGAGACAATTGCATGAAACAAGGATTGGCATGAACCAAGGACTCACGACTAAAACCAGCACCCAAAAGCGTGCTGAACTCAAAGCCCGCTTTCAAAAAGGGCACTTGGTGTCAGCGCCCGGCGTGTACGAGATGGTGTCTGCCAAAATGGCTGACCGCATGGGCTTTGAAGCCCTCTACATGACAGGCTATGGCACGGTGGTGTCCTATATGGGCTTGCCCGATGCGGGCTTGGCCAGCTACGCCGACATGGTCAACCGCGTGGCACAGTTTGCCAGCATCACCGACACCCCCTTGATTTGCGATGGCGACACGGGCTACGGCGGCCTGCTCAATGTGATGCACACCGTGCGCGGCTATGAAACGGCGGGCGCATGCGCTATTCAGCTAGAAGACCAAGAGTTCCCTAAAAAATGCGGCCACATGTTGGGGCGGCGCGTCGTGCCCGCGCAAGACATGGTGGACAAAATCAAGGTGGCCTGCGAGACGCGCACGGATAAAAACTTTTTAATCATCGCCCGCACCGATTCACGCACTGTGCTGGGGTTGGACGAAGCCCTGCGCCGCATGGAAATGTACGCACGCGCTGGCGCAGATTTGCTCTTCATTGAAAGCCCAGAGTCTGTGGAGGAAATGCGCACCATTGGCCGCGCTTTTGACCTGCCGCTGGTGGCCAACATGGTGGAAGGCGGGCGCACGCCTGTGCTCAGTGCGCAGGAGCTGCAAGAGATTGGCTACGGCTTGGCTATCTTCCCTGCTACTGCATTTCTAGCAGCGGGGGCAGCCATACAAAGCGTCTATGACAGTATCAAGGCCAAGGGATCGAGCGCGCAGCTGGATGTGCCTTTGCACAATTTCCAAGATTTTTCGCGCATGATGGGTTTTGACTGGGTGGCAGCGTTTGATGCTGCCCATGCGCCAAAAACCGATGCGACTCAAGTTGACAAATCGTAGGGGAGCATATGAACCGCGACGCTATTTACAAACAACAAAATTTAGGCAATGCATCGGGCGTAGGCCAGCGCTGCGGTTTGGTGTTGGTGGATTTTGTCAACGCTTTTGTCGATGTAGCGCAGTTCGGTGGCCCGCACATTGCACAGGCCGTGCTGCATACCATGCCATTGCTGGCGGCCTTTCGCCAAGCGCAGCTGCCAGTGGTGCACACGCGGGTGGTATTTGCCGATGACGGGTCTGACAAAAACGTGTTTTGCCTCAAAGTGCCGCCGCTGGCCAATTTGACTGAAAACGCGCATGGCTCGCAAACTGTGCCCCAACTGTCAGCGGTGGCAGGCGAGCTAGTGCTGCGCAAAACTTCGGCCTCGGCGTTTTTCTCCACCGGGTTGTCAGAGTGGTTGCGCCTGCGCGGGGTGGACACAGCCGTGGTGGTGGGCTGCACCACCAGCGGTTGCGTGCGCGCCACGGTAATCGACGCGATGCAGTTTAACTTTCGCACCATCGTGATTGCCGACTGCGTGGGCGACCGCGCGCTTGAGCCGCACGAGGCCAACCTGTTTGACATGCGCCAAAAATACGCCGACGTGATGCCGCGCGATGATTTTTTGGTGCTGCTAGCCAAGTCCTAAACGCTGAGATTGACACAAGGATTGACCCATGGACCACCTCGGATACCGCATGAAGTTTGGCGCACTCGGGCCGTCAACCAACACCATCGTGCAGCCAGATTTTGACGACATGCGCCCCGTTGGTGTGACCAACCACTACAGCCGCATCATCATTCCCAACGACCCGGTGGCCACCGATGCCGACTTTATTGCCTTGGTCAACAATATCCAAGGCAACACCTTGCAGGCGGTCGATGTGCTTAAAAGCTGCGAGATGCAATACTTGGTGATGGGCATGTCAGCGGCCACCTTTTGGGATGGCCGCAGTGGCGCTGAAAAATACCTTGCCATGATGCGCGAGCGCGCTGGCGTGGAGGTGTCGTGCGGTTCGTTTGCCACTGAGGCGGCGCTGCATGTGTTCAAAGCCAAGCGCATTGCCTTTTTTTCACCCTACTTTCCGGTGGCCAATGCGCAGGTCAAGCGCTTTTATGAAGACTGCGGCTTTACTGTGGTGCGCGAGCTGTGTTTGCAGCGCCCCAGCCCTGTGCAAATTGCCTACACCACCGATGCCATGTGCCGCGAAGCCGTGCGCACGCTAGAGGGCGACGACATTGACGCGATTGTGCAGGTGGGCACCAATTTGTCGATGCTGCGTTTTGCAGCGGCTGCCGAGCTGTATTTGGGCAAACCGGTGATCGCCATCAATGCAGCTACTTATTGGCACGCTTTGCGCGCTGTTGGCATCACCGACAAGCTGCAAGGCTTTGGCACATTGCTGTCTCATCATTGAGCGCACTTGTTTACTTTACGTGCCTGATCCTACGCGCCAGATCAGCGTTTTGGCTTTCGCACACTCCCTCATGCTGGGGTACCCAATACTGTTCATTTAGTGCAGTCATGTGAACTTTTTTCGTATGCTGCTAGCCGACAAAGGCAGCGGCTCCACCATCATCGGTCGTGCATCTTGTCT
>JANOYR010000184.1:0-6140 GCA_031428975.1 Polaromonas sp.
CCCGCAGACGGCAGACTACGAACGAGACAGCAAATCCAACGCCATGAGCTGCGTGTTGCGCATTTCAAGCGTGGGAAACAAGCAAACCGCCTTGCTCACAGGCGATATTGAAGCCGCGCAAGAGGCCAGTTTGGTACAAGCTCAGCCAGGCAAACTCAAAGCCGACATCTTGCTAGTGCCCCACCACGGCAGCAAAACCTCGTCCACCGACGCATTTTTAGACACCGTGCAACCGCGCATTGCCTTGGTGCAAGCGGGCTACCGCAACCGCTTTCAACACCCTGTGCCCCAAGTCATCGCCCGCTACATCGCACGCAACATCCAAGTCATCGACTCCCCCCGCTGCGGCGCAGCCACATGGCGCAGCGCCGCGCCACAGATGGTGGAATGTGAGCGGGTGGTCAATCGGCGCTATTGGCAGCATGATCCGCGCTAATTGAGCCGTCACATCCAAGGTCAAAAGCCTCAAGCCGCCTTTAGCACCCTCATTATTACAAAACCCCCCTATTCATGGAATGCGAAAACACCAAAAAAGTGTTGTTCGTCATCAATATTGGGTATGACAAACTGCAAACAGTTGGCTAAGCTAAAAATCAATCTGCTCGTGGCGTGCCCAAAACACATGGGTGGGTTTTACTTTTACCAACTTTTCACTAAAACTGGAATAACCCAATGAAAACATCTCTAAAAATCCTACCCATGGCTCTGCTAGGCATTGCAGCGGCCAGTCTTGTCGCCTGTGGGGGGGGGGGGGGGGCGGTAAAGACACGAGCAGCAGCTCTGAAAGCACCTATGTGAGCTGGGCTGGTAACACGAATGACACAGTGATTTTGGATTCTTTGAATCAAAAATTTGCAGTGGCAAGGTCAGATCGAAGTCTGGTCTATGGTGAAAAAGAAATTACTCTCTCAGGTGCTAAGGTAGACAGCGACGGCAATCTCACTTACAACGGGAAAGTGATTGGCGCGGTAACGGCTGTAACAAGCACCTTGGGCAATAAGATCGCGTCGTTTACTTGCACGGATTCGAGTCGGATGACGATATCGATCACAAGTGATAAGTGGTTCTATAGCTGCGCTGGGGTTGCAAATACAGTCACCACAACAACAGCAATTATTGGCTCTTCTGGTTCCACCACATCTGGTACTTCTAGTGCTCCGACTGTAGAAGCTGCATTACAGTGCATTACAGTGGATCGACAGCAAGGAAAACTTGCAGTTATGACAAATACTTGTAATTACGATATTGAAGTTCAATACTGTTACGCAGGTTCTTCAGACTGTAAATTCACTTCCTGGGGTGTAACCAGTCAAAGCACTATAAGAGCTGGAAGATCACATACCGCAGTAACTGCCATCAGTAACAGTAGCGCGTACACTTTGCGATATATTGCCTGCAAGGGCGCGAATACCAGTCCTCGGGAAATTTCAGAAACTGAATTCATGTGCAAGCCATAGTCTGCGTTTTGTAGATGATAAGTGCTGCTACAGTCAGCCTGCTAAGATTACAGCATGTCCACTCCGCATCTAGACTTAAGCAACCTCCACAAAGCCCTAGCCCAGCTCGAAGAAGCCAATGCCTTTTGGCTTGACCGAGAGGATGGCGACAAGCTCAAGCCGCACCTGCGCTCTGCGGTGATTCAAAGCTTTGAATACACCTATGAACTGGCCGTGCGAAGTGTGCGCAGGGCGCTGCTGGAACGCGCTGAGTCGGCAGACGCGGTGAAAGACTTGAGCTACAACGATGTTTTGCGCAGCGCGCTAGATGCAGGGCTGGCTATGGATTTTGATGCGTGGAGAAGCTGGCGTGATATGCGCAATGGCACTAGCCACGCTTACGAGGAGGAGCGTGCGCAAGACATGGCTGAGCGCGCTGCGGCATTTATTGCCGATGTGCACACACTGCTGCCTCGCTTGGTGGCCATGGCCAAACCGTCTGCATAATTGGTATTGCATTGGAGCGTCATGCTAGTCCACGCCCACGCCCACGCCCAAGCCTCAGTCCAAGCCCCTGCGCTAGAACAAAGCCACGCCATTGACTTAACGCCCGAGCAGTTGCAGCGCGTGCGTGGCATTTTGTGGGCAAATTTGCGCGCGGTGGATGTTGCAGAGTTGCCTGTTGGTGGTTTTCAAGCATGGGTATTCGGATCTAGAGCTACTGGCCGAGCGCGGCAGTATTCAGATTTGGATATTTTGATTGCACGCGCCAAACCGCTTGATTGGCGTGAACGCGCCAACCTGTGCGACGCTTTTGAAGCCAGTGATTTGCCTTTTCGTGTGGATATAGTGGAGGCGCATGCCTTGGCTGCTGGCATGCGTGAGCGTGTTTTTTCGGAGCGTTTGCTGCTGGTTTGACGCGCTGGCAACAGATTAAATTTTTGCGTGCATATATTATTTTGATTATTAAAATAAACAAATAATAGGTCTACTTATCTGTATTTAGGCTATTAAAATAGCAAAAATGCAATTCCCGCAAACCACCACCATCGAGCTGCACCACCAAGGCGTGTGGACACCCGCTGCCCAGCTGCGGGCGGTGGGCAATGGCGAATGCCGCATTGAGTATTTGCCAGAATACGTGTTTGGCGATGCGCCCCAGCCTGTGTCGCTGGGCTTGCCGGTGGAGATGCGCTCGCCTGCCATGGTGGACCGTGGCGCGGGCTTACAGGTGGACTACGCGCCAGCGCCTTTTTTATACGACCTGGTGCCCCAAGGCCGTGGCCGACGATTTTTGCTCGATGCGTTGCAGTTGGGTGATTCGGACTCCATGGTGTTGCCCCTCTTGATGGCTGGGGCGTTTAACCCGATTGGGAATTTGCGTATAGCCAGCGCCGTGGATTTTTATCAAGAGCAGGTCAGTCGTATGGGCGCTGCTGCGGGCGATGCAGCGCAGGGTTTCACATTGGATGACATGCGCCTGCGTAGCGCCGACTATTTGGAGCACATTGCCCTGCACGCCATGCTGGCGGCGGGCACCACAGGCGTGCAGGGCGTAGCTCCCAAGTTTTTATTGGCTACTGATGCACAAGGTCATTGGTTTGCCGACATGGCCTTACCTGATGCGCAGGCGCGTGCCCACTGGCTGCTCAAGCTGCCCCGTGGCAAGGCCGACGAAGACCGTGCCGTGCTGCGCAGCGAGGCAGCCTACTTGCGTCTGGCCAAGGCGTGTGGCCTGCGCGTGCATGCAGACCCGATGCTGCTGGGCGACATGCTCTTTGTGCAGCGCTTTGACCGCGTGGTGGATGCCCAAGGCGTGCAGCGCCTGCCCCAAGAGAGCTTGGCCAGCATCGCAGGCCTGCGCGGCTTTGGCGCGGCTGTCTCTCAAAACCAGTTGCTGGCAGCACTACGCCACGTGGCCACCCATCCCTTGGCTGAAACCATTGAATTTATCAAGCGCGATGTGCTCAACTCGGCTCTGCGCAACACCGACAACCATGCCCGCAATACAGCGGTGCAAACCCTGGCCAACGGTTGTGTGCAGCTCACCCCCCTGTTTGACTTTGCCCCCATGTTCATGGATCCAGAGCTTGTGCCGCGCAGCTGCCACTGGCTTAGCGACAAAGGGGCGCGTTTGCAGCACTGGCAGCAGGTGGTAGATGCATTGGAAATACCCGATGTACAGCGCAGCGCCGTTATCAGCGATTTGGTGGATTTTTCAAAAAGCGTAGCAAACTTACCAATCATGGCAGCCGATGCTGGGGTGGATGCCTATGTAATAGAGCAATGCCGCAAAAGCATCGATGCGCAAGTGCAGCAATTATCAGCTTTGGCTACGGCGCACTAAAAAGCATAGACATAGTATGGACAAACGCGTCAAACACCGAGACCCAGAAAAATCTGTGCAAGCCGTGGCGCAGTTGTATGCCGCAGTAGCTGCAGATGCGCTAAGCCTTGGACAAGGCGTGTGCGCCATGCGCCGCATCAGCGGCCTCACCCAAGCAGAGTTTGCCGCGCACCGAGGCATCAGCCTGCAAGGCCTGCGCCTGATCGAGCGCGATGCAGCCAACCCCACGGTGGCCACGCTCAACAAAGTGGCCTCGATTTTTGGATTGCGGGTGGGCTGGATCGAAGGCAAGCCCACCACAAGCCCATAAACATGCAGATAGTTTAGTTGCGCCCGATTTCTACATGCAGCTGGACGGCGCTATCGGCAGATCATGGTATTGAAAGCAGCTGAAAAAATGACAGGGAAGCCAGCAAAAAAACTATCCAACGGCGGTCATGCTAGTGCCACCGCGCCCATCAAGCGCATGGACCCCGCTCTGGCGGGGTCCATGCGTCAGGCCATTCGGGTTTGAAAACATAGGTAATCACCTTGCGCCCAGCCAGCGCACTGTCCATTGATTCGTTTAGTGCCATGTCGAGGTCGGCAAATGTGCCTTCAAACTGGCTGCGCACACTGGCTGTAATGCTGAGTTTCAATGTGTCGCCCACCTGCGCCAAGCTGTCGCGCATGAGCCCCAGCGCCACCAAACGCGACAAACGGCCGTTCAAGGCATCTCCCAGCGGCATGCCCGTCATGACGATCGCCAGGCGCTGCTTGCCCACGCGCCCTACGGTGTCAAATTCGCGCACCGCAGTGCGCACCACGCGCACACTTCGCGCCATCATGGCTTCCACGTCCACAGATTCGCCCGCTAGCGTTTCTGCCGGTGACACCTGCACATAAGCAACCGCCACATCGCTTTCAAAACGCTCGGAAGCGCTCCAAATTTGTGCGGCTTTGCTGCGAAATGCGTTGGCATTGAGAAATCCGGTAAGCGGGTCACGCTGCGCCACCACCTGTTCGCGCACGGTTTGCGTGTGGCGCAAGCGGCTGTAGCCGTTGAGGCATAGCATCATGCCCACCGCCTCAAGCAATGCGGCCACGATGGGCAATTGGCTAGGAAACGCCGCAGAAAGTAAACCGGCACTTTGCGCCAAAGTCAGTGCAATAGCGCACAAATAGGGCATATAAACCATCAACCAATACCCGCCATACACGACACCGCGCCGCCATGCATAAAAGGCAGATGCGATGATAAAAACAAACACACCCAGTGACAATGCATGAAAGGCCAAAATGTACGGGCCATAGCGCTGGCTCCACAGCGTCAGCACGATGTAGGCAGCGCACATGCCCATCAGCAGCTTGGCCAGCCCGTGGAAAAACGGCCGTTGCAAGCTGCCAAACATGGCGCGGCTAAATTGCAAATTAAAGATAAACGCGGCCATGACCGACACCACAATCGCATCACTGGCAAACTTGCTGGCGTCTGGCCACAGCAGGCGTTGGGCGATGCCGCTGTAGCACAGCGTAGCAAGCATGGTAAAAAACAAATACCCTGCATACCAACCATAAGTCCAGTCGCGGTAAGCCAGCGTCATTTGCATGCATGTAAATAGCAGGGTGAAGACGACGCCCACCAGCAGGCCAACCCACAGCATTTGCGTGCTGTCGTGGCGCAGCGACGCTTGTTCTTGCACCACAACCGGTGCCAGGTTCACCGGCAGTTGGTGCACGATGCGTACGAACACATACGGCGCATCAGCTGTCTTGTCGGGTAAAACAAAGCTTGGCCGCAATGCATCGACTGGCCATTGGCTATGCGCCACCCTGTCTCCTGCTGCTTGCATGTGCCAGCCGCCCTTTGCATCGCGCTGGTAAAACTCGTAGCGGTCCACAATTACCGTGGGAAATTGGAGCAGCCATGCGCCCGATGCTGTGGCGACAGGTGGATTTAAATCCACACGCAGCCACAGCACGCTGTCGGGGCTTAAAGCGTAGAGCTTGGCAGAATTAAATGGCATAAAGCGCTCTTGGCCTAGCTGCGCTATTTGTGCAATGTCGGCATCTGGCCCCATGCCTTGGAGCACCCGCACAGGCGCAGGGTATGCGGCTTGGGCATGGCTAATTTGCGCCACAGGCTGTGCATGCCCGAGGCTTAGCACCACCGCAGCACACAGCAGCGTAAACACTAGGCGCGTTAAGCGCCGGAGCACAAAATTAGAAGTCAAAACGAAACCTGATTAGTTACCTGCCTCAGACAGCCCTTAAAACCGTCAAAGGATGAGGTTTAGTAGTCACCGCAGCGCGAAGCAGCCGAGGCACCATGGCAGCCAAATCAAAGCGGCGATTAAAGCGATAAGCAAACTCAGCCA
>JANOYR010000185.1:0-21232 GCA_031428975.1 Polaromonas sp.
TGCCCGCCAGTGGCTTTGGCGCGGTGGCAATGCCATTTGCTGCACCATTGACCTTGCCAGTGGTTTTACTCAAAGACGCTGACTTGGAGATCGCTGCGTTCAGCGTGGACCATGCGCCCATTCACCCAGCCGTGGGCTACCGAATTCGCTACAAAGGGCGCAGCGTAGTGATCAGCGGCGACACCAAAAAGTCCGCCGCAGTGCAACGTGAAGCCCAACAAGCCGATGTGTTGCTGCACGAAGCGCTGTCCGTGCCGATGGTTGGCTTGCTCGAGCAAGCTGCGGCGGCTGCAGGCAGGGTTAATGTTAAAAAACTCATGGCCGATATTGTGGACTACCACACCACGCCAGAACAAGCCGCAGAGATTGCGCGAGACGCAAAGGTGGGGTTTTTGTTGCTCAGCCATATTGCGCCGCCGCTGCCACTGCCGGGCATGGAAAAAGCATTTTTAGGCGCTGCCCAAGACCTGTTTAAAGGCCCCATTCGAGTGGGAGCAGATGGCGACTTTTTAAGTCTGCCCATCGGCTCCAACGCCATTGAAGTGCGCCGTCGTTTCTAGACTCCATTGCACCTATGACACAAGCCCTATTGCTTCCCATGCTTGGCAAGGTTTTGCGCACCCCAGAGTCGCGGTTTGATGCCTTGCCAGACTTCGCATATGTACCGCGCTATGCCGATATCGGCACAGGAGCCACCAAGTTGCGGGTGGCGTACATCGACGAAGGGCCACGTGATGCGCCCATGGTCTTGCTGATGCACGGCGAACCCACTTGGTCGTTTTTATACCGCAAAATGATTCCTGTCTTGGTGGCAGCGGGATACCGCGTGCTAGTGCCAGACCAAATCGGCTTTGGGCGCTCTGACAAGCCCGCAAGAAAGTCCGATTATTCCTATTTCAACCATATGCAGTGGATGTGTGCTTGGATGGAAACCCTGAATTTGCAGCACATGACCCTGTTTTGCCAAGACTGGGGCTCGCTAATTGGCCTGCGCATGGTGGCGCATGCGCCTGAGCGCTTTGACCGCATCGTCTTGGCCAACGGCGGCTTGCCAACAGGCAAGGAAGCATTGCCCAAGGCTTTTAAAATTTGGCGTGCTTTTGCGCGCTACAGCCCTTGGTTTCCGATTGGCCGCATCGTCAAAGCGGGCTGTGTGCATGGCCTGACTGCGCACGAGATGGCTGCCTACGATGCGCCGTATCCTGACACTGCCCACAAAATTGCGGCGCGTGTATTTCCTGGGTTTGTGCCGTCTAGCCCCAATGATCCAGAATGCGCTGCCAACGAACAGGCTTGGGAGCTCTTTAAACAATGGAAAAAACCCTTTTTAACGCTTTTTAGCAACCGCGACCCCGTCACCCGCGGCGGTTACAAAGCTTGGCAGCAACTTGTGCCGGGAGCGCAAGGCCAGCCGCATGCCGTCACGCGCAACGCTGGGCATTTTTTGCAAGAAGACAAAGGAGTCGAAGTGGCGCAGGCCATGGTATCGTTCATACTAGCAAACTGATCCGTAAAAATAGGAAACCAAAATGAAACGACTGCTCATCATCGCTGGCCTGCTGGTAAATTTCAGTGTTGTTGCCCAAACCCCGCAGGGTGAAATGAAAGGGCAAGCCTTGGTGCACACCAGCGAATCTGCTCGCCTTGTGGTGGCCAATGGCGCACTCGTTCTGCCCAGCAGCGTTACAGGCGCAGGCGTGTATGCAGGGCTGCTAAAAAATGCACCACTCCAATTGGTTGGAAAAGCACCGGTGGTGCTTTTTATGCATGGCTCTTCAGGATTGGGGCTCAAGGCAATTGGTGAATGGCAGCTGTGGTTGGCCAGCCTAGGAATTGCCAGCTTTGCACCAGATTCGTTTGCCTTGCCAGACCGCTTGACCTACAAATCGCCGATCAGTAAAGACGTTTACGAAAAAATCCATGCACTGCGCCTGTCAGAAGTAGAACTTGCCGCCCAAGCCCTAAAAGCCAACAAACAAGCCACTATTGTCTTGATACCGGGGACGCCGCACACCCTGATTAATCTGCCTGCTGCACGCCATGCCACCGCAGGCTTTCTACGGGATGTGTTCAAGCTATGAAAAAAACCATTGCCCTGCCTGTGCGCGTTGGTGCCGCCGCCCTGACAATGCTCGTGGCCTACTTGCTGATATGGCCTGTTCCCATTTCGCCGCAAAAATGGCAAGCGCCTGACATGCCCGGCTATGCTGGTGTGCATGCCGCCAACACCAAGCTGGCCAATTTGCAAAACATCAACCTGGGCAAAGAAGAGGGCCCCGAGCACCTCGCCATTGGGCCCGATGGCAAGTTGTATGCCGCCATGGCCAGCGGGAACATTCTGCGTATGGCATTGGACGGCAGTGCGCAAGAAGTGTTTGTTAACACTGGTGGTCGCGTGTTGGGCTTTGACTTTGACGCTACGGGTCATTTGATAGCCGCTGACGCAATGAAAGGGCTGCTTAGCATCGCGCCTGACAAAAAAATTAGCGTGCTGGCCGACACTGTTACCGCTCTGGCCCTCGCCACGGCTGCTGCGCCCCCACCTACCAGCAAAATCCAAGACCCGATTCGCTACGCCGATGCCGTGGTGGTGGCCAAAAACGGCAAAATCTACCTCAGCGATGCCTCAGCCAAGTTTGCCCCCAGAGATTGGGGCGGCACATTCGAGGCCAGTGTGCTAGACATTTTGGAGCAGTCTGCGACCGGCCGTATTATTGAATACGACCCTGCCACCAAAATCACCCGCGTAGTGGCCAAAGGCATGACTTTTGCCAACGGCGTGGCGCTGAGCGCCGATGAGCAAAGTATTTTTGTCAACGAAACAGGCAAATACCGCGTCTGGCGCATTGCCGTAGCGGCCAACGAACTGGATGTGAACACCGACAGCATGCCGCCCGCAGCCGCATCGCCGCAAGCGCGTATCGTGCTGGCCAACCTGCCCGGTTACCCCGACAACCTGATGCGCGGCATGCCCACAGCGGATGGCAAAGCCAAAATTTGGCTAGGCTTTGCCAAGCCGCGCGGCGCAGCCATTGACAAAATGGCTGGCAGCCCGCTGCTGCGCAAAATCACCATGCGCCTGCCCCGCGCCCTGTGGCCCATTCCGCCGCAATACGGCCATGTGATAGCCTTCACCGAAGACGGCACCGTCGTGGCCGACCTGCAAGACCCTACAGGCGCTTACCCCGAGAGCACGGGCGTGACCGAAACCACCGATCGGCTGTACATTCAAAGCCTGCATGCCAAAACTTTGGGATGGATTAAGAAGTAAATTAAGGCAACTCCAAGCGCAACACCCGCCCCTTTGCGCTGTCAGTCAGAATATAAATCCAGCCATCAGGGCTCATGCGCACATCACGGATGCGCTCTTGCAGCTCCGTCAATAGCTTGGTCTCGCGCACCACTGTGTCGCCGGTGGACTTGGCAGCATCCGCAGGCTCTGCACCGCCCGCCAGCTCCAGCCGGTGCAGCGCTTGGCCGCGCAGCGCACCTACCAGCAGGTTGCCGCGCCAACTTGCACCATAACGGTCAGAGTTGACAAAGGCCATGCCCGATGGCGCTATTGAGGGCAGCCAGTAATGCAAAGGCTGCTCTAGGCCCGCGCGTGCTGCAATGCCCTCGCCAATGGGGCCACCCCCATATTGTTCGCCATATGTAATCACGGGCCAGCCGTAGTTGCGCCCAGCGCTGGGGCGGTTCATCTCGTCGCCGCCTTGCGGGCCGTGCTCATGCGTCCACAAGCGGCCCTGCGCATCTAGCGCCGCACCTTGCATATTGCGGTGGCCCAAGCTAAAAATCTCGGGCAACGCGCCTGCCGTGCCGACAAAAGGATTGCTCTTTGGAATGCGGCCATCGGTGTGGATACGCACCACCTTGCCCAAGTGGTTGTCCAGCTTTTGTGCAGCAGCGCTGTAGCTGTAGCGGTCGCCCAAGGTCACATACAGCATGTCCCCTGTTTGAACAATGCGGCAGCCAAAATGCAAATTTGAAGCCACTTTGGGCTGCTGGGTAAACAGCACTTTTACCTCTTGCATGCTCTTGAAATCTGCGCTGAGCTTGCCCCGCGCCAGTGCGGTGCTGTTGGTAGCCTCGCCTAAGCGGCCCTCAGAGCCCTGCGGCTGGCTGTAGCACCAATACACCAGTCGGTTATTGGCAAAATCTGCGTCTACCGCCACATCGAGCAAACCACCCTGCCCTCCAGCGGCAACAGCAGGTAAGCCCGACACTGATGCCGTCAACGCCCCAGAAGCATCGACCAAGCGCATCCGCCCTGCCCGCTCGGTGACCAGCATACGCCCCATCGGTAAAAATGCCATGCTCCACGGATGCTCCAAACCGCTCACGACAGGCACTGCACGCAGCTTAGGCTCTTGTGCCGTAGGGGCTTGGGGGTTGGCCTTGGTGGGCGGCCGATTCAGTCCGCTGGTTGCAGGCGGGTTTTGCGCAGCCAAAGCGGCGCCCCAGAATGCAACACTGAGCGCCAATACAAAGCCCCAGAGTGGGCGCTTATCCGTGAAATAAACTATATTTTTCATAGCGGTATATGACCATGTGACGATGACATTGGACTAAAATTCTTCCCATATTCAACTCCCAGCACCATTCCCATGCCGCAAGCCATGCCCAGCGTTTTGAATTGGCATTGCGTGCCCTTTGCGCAGTTCAGCACAACCAGTTTATACGAAGTGCTGCAATTGCGCAGTGCGGTATTCGTGGTGGAGCAGGCCTGCGTTTTCCAAGACTTAGACGGCCAAGACGCGCATGCCATGCACCTGATGGGCTTGCTGGAAGCCCCCAACAAAGGCCAAAAACCAAACGGACTATTAGTGGCGTATGCGCGTTGTTTCAATGCGGGCGTGGCCTACCCCGAAGCCAGCATAGGCCGCGTGGCCACACATCCCAGCGTGCGCGGCAGCGGCGCAGGGCATGCGCTCATCGCGCAGGCGCTCTCCCAGATGCAAGCGCTGTGGGGCGAGCAGCCTGTGCGCATTGGGGCGCAGGCGCACTTACAAAATTTTTATGCCCAACATGGCTTTGTGGCCACAGGTGACGGCTATTTAGAAGATGGCATTGCACATGTTCAGATGCTGCGGCCAGTCCCATAAAAAGGCCATATACTATATATTTAATAGCGTACTATGACCATAGTACAGTGACATTGGCCAAATTTTTCTAAAAAACATCTTCTAAAACAGCGTATGACCACCTCCCAGCCCGCCAAAGCCGCCAAAGTCCTTGGGCCCCTCAAAGGCACGCGCATCCTGAGCATCGCCCTGAATTTGCCGGGTCCTGCCGCCCTGATGCGCGTCAAGGCCATGGGCGCGACCTGCACCAAACTAGAAGGCCCCGCGGGCGACCCCATGGGGCATTACGCCGCTGCTGCTTACGCCCAGCTCCATGCTGGCGTAAAGCTTTTACAAGCCGACCTCAAAACCGCCCAAGGTCAAGCCAAACTGCATACCGCACTGGCTAAAACCAATGTGCTGCTCACCTCATTTCGCCCCAGTGCGCTGGCCAAGCTAGGGCTAGACTGGAAAAGCCTGCACAAGCGCTACCCCAGCTTAAGCGTGGTGGACATTGTGGGCGCACCCGGCGCACGCGCCGAAGAGCCCGGGCATGACTTGACCTATTTGGCTGAAAACGGCTTGATCACAGGCTTGGACTTGCCGCCCACGCTGTATGCCGACATGGCCGGTTCGCTGATGGCCTCTGAGGCGGCACTGCAAGCGGTGCTGGCCTGCCAGTCCACCGGCAAAGGCGTGCGCATTGAAGTGGCATTGTCAGACGCTGCCGCCTACAGCGCCCTGCCGCGCACTTGGGGGCTGACCCTGCCGCGCGGCGCAGTTGGTGGCGCACACGCGGGCTACCGCGTGTACCCTTGCCAAGACGGCCGCGTGGCGGTGGCGGCGCTAGAACCGCATTTTGCGGCGGCTTTGTGCGCAGCAGCGGGCGTCACAATGGGCAGTTTCACCACCCCGTTTGAGCCCAACACCCACCAAGCGGTTGCCGCGTTTTTGGCGCTCAAGTCGCGCAAACAACTTGACGCACTGGCCAAAGCACGCGACATACCGCTTTGGACCATGGCCTGACCCCACCGTTTATTTTTTGCGAGACCCCATGCCCATGGCTTCGCGGTTTTTCGCCAAGCGGTCTTTTTTTGACTGTTCCATCTTGGCCATTTCTTTTTTCTTGGTGTAACCCGTCGCATCCGCAAAAGCCCACCAAGCCACGGCCATCGCAAATGGCGCAAGCACCACCCACCAAGTCCAAGCCGCCACGGGGGCTACCTCGAGGTATTTCATGAGCAACATCACGATGCCAGCGCCTAAAAAATACATATGTTTCTCCTCAAAATGCGTAAAACCACACTAAAAATGGCAGCAAACCACCCAAAATAGCCTGCGCATGTAAACCCATCGCTAAAATCAGCGTTATCTATACACAGCGCAACATCTTTGGAATGTAGCGCATAACCCCGACTAGCCCACAAGGAACACCATGACTTTGACAGCCACCACCCGTCTCTTAGCCCTGAGCGCCGCAGTTTTAACCGCCACCCTCAGCGCTGCGCCCGCGTTTGCCGACGAAAAGCTGGCCAAAGAGAAAAATTGCTTGGCCTGCCACGCCGTGGACAAGCAGCTGGTGGGTCCAAGCTACCAAGCCGTTGCCAAAAAATACGCCGGACAAGCGGGCGCAGCGGACAAACTGGCGCTCAAAATCATCAAAGGCGGTGCAGGCGTATTCGGCCCTGTGCCCATGCCCGCCAACCCCCAAGTCAACGAAGCCGATGCCAAAAAATTGGCAGCTTGGGTGTTGGCCACCAAGTAATCTGGCTTCACCCCCACAAAAAACCCACTCAATAGCGGGTTTTTTTATGCTGAATTGCTGCGCTAGCTTGCGTCAATTTTTGCGCCAATAGGCATAACGCCAAGCCGTGACAAATCCGGCGCGTTGGTACAGGGCCAATGCGCTTGTGTTTTTTTCGTCTACTTGCAAAAACATTTGGGCATAGCCTCTGCGCATGGCTTCTTGCGCAATGGCGGCCAACACCTTGCCCGCAAAACCTTGCCCACGGTGTGGCAGCGCGGTGCGCATGCCGTGTGCACTGGCCCAGCCGTGGCCAAACGAGCCTGCGCCTGCGGCTACGGTTTGGGCCACACCGCCTGTAGCTGCGCCGTTGAAACGCAGGCTAACAAAGGCCGTGCCGCTGGCGCGGCTCAAGTTTTGCACACGGCTAGCGCCGTCTACAGCGTCCATGCCTTCGCCCACATACAAAGCCGCCCAAGCCGCATCGGGGCTGTCGTCAACTTGCGCTGTTGGTAACTGCGCACGCCCCACCCCCGCCACTTGGTGCACCGACGCAATTTGCACCAACGTGGGCTGCTCGCGGCCATATCCCAAACGCAACAATTCCTGCTCAAAGCCTTGCGCAGCGGGCACATCAGGCAGGCGAAACTGCGCCTGCAACCCTTGCTGCGCATAGCGGGACACAATGTCCTGCACATCGGCCACGTTCCAGTGGGTGTGTTGCATGGGCACTGCGCTTTTAGCCCGCCCTACCGTACCCGTGTCAAAAGGCAGCAGCCACTGCCCCCACGCTTGCACGGCTTGGGGCGCAACTGCGGCCAGTGTGGCGCGTTCGATGGCGGCGATTTCGTTGTCCAGCATGACTGCTACCGCATGAAGCCGTCGATAAACTCAGGCCACAGCCATGGGCGCAGGCTTGTCCAAAGCCCCACTGCCCAGCCGCGCAAAGCGCTCGGGCGCACGCCCGTGCACGGGGGCGAGCGTTTCCCAGGGCCAGCCGCCAAATTGGGTGCGCTGGTAATCGGCTATCGCTTGGCGAATTTCGGCTTGGGTGTTCATGACAAATGGGCCATGCTGGGCCACGGGCTCGGCCAGCGGGCGGCCTTGGAGCAGCAAAAATTCGGCCTCGGTAGCGCCCGAATTGACCAGCTCCACGGCCGCATCGGCACGCAACTCTAGGGCGGCATGCTGCCCCAAACTTTGCCCTGCCAGCAAGACCGACTGGCCCTTAAAAAAATACAACTGGCGGCGCACACCCGCTTGCAGCGCGGCGGGCAGCAGCCAACGCGCACCCGCGTCCATGCGAATCGTCCAAATCGCCACGTCGGCATTCGGCTGCGACGCCCATGAGTCGGGCGGGGGATTCAAAGGCGCTGCGGCATTGGCCAACTGCCCTGCAATCACCGCCACGTCGGTGCTGCGGCCTTGGGCGTCTGCCGTGCGCTGGCGGGGGATGTTTTCATTCCAGAGCATGGTGAAATGCGGCTTGGCCATTTTGGATTTGGCAGGCAAATTGAGCCAAATTTGAAACAGCTCTAGCGGATTGGCGGCATCGGCTTTGAGCAGGGGAAACATTTCGGAATGCACAATGCCGGCCCCAGCGGTAAGCCACTG
Source organism: Polaromonas sp. (assembly GCA_031428975.1). Taxonomy (GTDB): domain Bacteria; phylum Pseudomonadota; class Gammaproteobacteria; order Burkholderiales; family Burkholderiaceae_C; genus JAAFIP01. Next base: position 8,422 of record JANOYR010000185.1, read on the forward strand.
CACGTCGCCGCCGCCAAAACGGGCGGTAGCGCCCAGTGAGTCGCTGTGGTCGATCAAGCCCTTGCGCACGATGGTGACGGTTTCAAAGCCACGGTGCGGGTGGGCCGGAAAACCCGGAATTTCCTGCCCGTGGTACATGCTCCAGCCGTCTTTGCCGCTGAAATCCTGCCCCATACTGCGGCCTGCCAGCGAGGCGGCAGGCCCCATTTGGGCATTGCAAGCGGGGTAAGCGTCGTCGTGGTAGACGCAAAACAAGAAAGGGTCCAGCGTTGGCCACTGCTGGCCGAGCGGCTGGGCACTTAACACTACGGCGGGGGCGGATTGTGCATGCATACGGTCAGTTATTTCAAGAAAAAAAGTGGCAATGTCACCGTCATATGGTCATATGTAGCTATAATTAATATAGCAAAATTGACAGTTATTTGCCCCATTATTTACCATTTATTGCCAACAGCTCAATCTCAAAATGCAGCGTGGCATTGGGTGGAATCACGCCGCCAGCGCCGCGTGCGCCGTAGGCTATTGAACTGGGGCAGGTGAGCTTGGCTTTGCCGCCCACCTTCATGCGCTGCACGCCTTCGGTCCAGCAGGCAATCACGCGGTTAAGCGGAAAGCTGGTGGGCTCGTTGCGTTTGTACGAGCTGTCAAACTCTTTGCCGTCGGGGAATGTGCCTTTGTAATGCACCTTCACGGTGTCGGTGGCTACGGGGCTTGCGCCCTTGCCAGCGGCTAACTCGCGGTACACCAAGCCACTGGCTGTGACCACAGCGCCCGCCTCTTTGGCCGCAGCGGCAGCCGCTGCATCAGGGGCTTGGGCATGGGCAAAATGGGCCAAAGCGCTGATGGCCAGTGCCACAGCACTGGTGCGAATCATGGAATGCATACAAAGTTCTTTCAAAAAAATGGGGGAGGAAAATTTCAAGCTATTTACTACACAATTTATAGCATACTATGCTTAATGGTATTACGCTAACTGCCAATTTTAATGGGTGTTATTTAATACCAATAGCATAGCACGGCAGCGCTTTAATACGTGCCCACATAGTCTTTTTTGCCCACTTCTACGCCGTTGTGGCGCAAGATGCTGTAGGCCGTGGTCACATGAAAGTAAAAATGCGGCATGCCGTAGTTCAGCAAATACACCTGGCCTGTAAAGCGCTTTTCTTTGGGGGTGCCCGCTTGGGACACCACTTCGCGGCTGGCGGCGGCATCAAACTGCGCCATGTCCAAGCCCTGAATAAAGGCCAACACACTGGCAATGCGGGCTTGCAAATCGGCAAAACTCTGCTCGGTGTCGTCGTGTTTGGGCACTTCTGCCCCCGCCAAACGCGCCGTCACACTTTTGGCAAAGTCGCAGGCCACCTGCACTTGGCGCAGCAGGGGGAACATGTCAGGGAAGAGCCGCGCCTGCAAAAGCGCCGCTGGGTCGAGTTTTTTGTCCTCCACATGGGCCTGCGCCTTGGCCAGCACACCGCTTAGGCCGCCCAGCATTTGGGTAAAAACAGGAACTGAGGCGCTGTACATAAAACTGGGGGTCTGGGACATAGGGGCTTTCTAAGGTTAATGGGCTATTTTCGCAGTGTTTTGGGGTGCCATTCTTAGTTTGCTTTTTACTATATAAAAAATAGCACACTATGACTATATGACGGTGACATTGGCACTATTTTTCTTAAAACGTAGCAATCTAAGCGGCTAAGCGAGCGCCGAGGCGTACAAAACTTCACGCAGACCCGCTAAATTTTGATGCATACTTAGGGCACTAATGTTTTTTACCCTTCCCAAGCCCGCCGCGCAGCTTGTTCAGCGCATTCGGCACAGCACCGACCACATGACCCCCGCCAGCCGCGCCCTGCTTTGGGCCGCTAGCGCGGGGCTGCTTTTTAACATGCTCAATGCCGTGGTGCGCGGGCTGGCGCTGCACATGCACCCATTTCAAACGCAGTTTTTGCGCTATGCCTGCGGTTTGCTGGTGCTACTGCCCATTGTTTTCAGCATGGGGGTGTCCACATACCGCCCCCAAAACATGGCGGGGCAGTTTGGCCGTGGGGCGCTGCACACCTTGGCCATGTTTTTTTGGTTTGCAGCGCTGCCCAAAATTCCGCTGGCCAATATGACGGCCATTGGTTTTTCGACCCCGCTTTTCATCATGCTGGGGGCGTATTTCTTTTTGCGCGAGCCCATGTGCTGGGAGCGCTGGCTGGCCACGGGCTTGGGCTTTGCGGGGGTGATGATTGTGGTGGGGCCGCAGTTTACGGCTGGCAGCGCTGATTCTGGCTGGTTTCACCTGCTCATGCTGTGCTCAGCCCCGCTGTTTGCGGCCTCGTTTTTAATCACCAAGGCACTCACCCGCTCTGAAACTGCGGGCACTATTTTGGTCTGGCAAAACATCACCATCACCCTGTACAGCCTGCCCTTGGCGCTGCTGCACTGGACGGCTATCAGCCCTGCCCAAATGGCCACTTTTTTGCTGGCGGGCGCACTGGGCAGTGGGGCGCATTATTGCCTGACCCGCTCGTTTCAAAAAGCCGACATCTCGGCCACCCAAAGCCTGCGGTTTATTGACTTGATTTGGTCGGCCATGTTCGGTTGGCTGCTGTTTAGCGACGTGCCCACGGCCAACGCCATACTGGGCGGGGTGGTCATCAGCGCGGCCACGATTTGGGTGGCGCGGCGCGAGGCACAGCGTGCCACGCTTTAAGCGCTTGGCCTCAGCCCAAAAACACCCGCATCCGCTCTAGCTCATCGGCCAGCGACGTTTTAAACGCTTTGTCGCGCGGCGCACTGCCCGCCACATAGCCCAAATCGGCCTTTAGCTGGCCGTCGGCCATGGCCAAGTTGCCCCAGCCCACCACTTGGTCTTGCCACAAAAGCGGCAGCGCATAGTAGCCGCGCACGCGCTTGGCCGCTGGGGTGTAGGCCTCAAAGCGGTAGGCCCAGCCCCACAGCAGCTCAAAGCGGCGGCGGTCCCACACCACAGGGTCAAAAGGGGCGAGCAGGCGCATGCTGCCCTCTGGTGTGTAGCGCTTAGATTCTGGCCGCTCGTCTGCTGGCCAATACCACACCACGCCTTCCACCACCGCGCTGGCTAGCCGCTGCTTGGCACGCTGCATGGAGGCAGCGCGCAAGCCTTCCCACTGCGGTGCGCCGCTGCGCAGGTGGCTAATGAGCTCGCGCAACGAGCGCTCGGGCAGGGGCGCGTATTTGCGCACAATCACATCCACCAGCGCGTCCATGGCTGCATCGGGGCTGTGCTGCGGCATGTGGTGTTGCATCTGGTCTGGCATTTTTGCTGGCAGCACTTTTGGCAAGGCATAGGTGCGTATGCCGTTCACCCGCCCCGCCACGCGCAACATGCCCCGGTAATGCATGCCATCTAGCAGCTGGGTGCTGGCGTTCGTCGCACCGCCAAAACCGCTCTTGGCCTTGCCGTGGGCAAACTCTGCATCCACCGCGCGCGGATGCACCACCCCCTGCTCGGCCACATAAGCCAGTACGTCCAGCGCCTGTTGCCAACGCTCCTGATCCCACGGCAGGCGCGGCTTGCGGGGGTGCATCAGCGCTTGCACAGCGGGCGTGACAAAGCCGTAGTTCACAAAAAAGTCTTCTTCCACCTCTAATTGCGCATATTTACGCTCTAAATCCCCCGCGCAATAACCCTTCACTCTGTGGCGCAGCGTTAAATCTTGCGCCCGCGCCGGCGCGCGAATCGGGTCTGCCTGCACAAAGCCCAAGCGCTGAATGGCCGCTGGCAGCGTGGTAGGCGCAAACAGGCTGCGGGCGATGGCGTAGCGGCGCAGGGTGTCTAGGGTGATGGCGCTTGCAGACACGGTGGCTGGCTTGATGAATCCTAGCAAGCAGGATTCAAATTCAAATGCGTCAGATTACTTAGCAGGCCGGTGCAGCGCACAAATCTTGTTGCCGTCTGGGTCGCGCAAATACGCCAAATACATCTTGCCCATCGCGCCATCGCGAAAGCCCGGTGGGTCTTCGCAGGTGGTGCCGCCGTTGGCCACGCCCGCTGCGTGCCATGCATCGCCCTGCTCTGGCGACTGCACCAAGAAACCCACTGTGCCGCCGTTGGCAAATGTGGCGGGCTCGCCATTGATCGGCGTGGTGATGCCAAATGAACCCGTGGGGCTGCGGTAAAAATACCGATTTTTGTTGGCCACGCCAGGTGCAATACCCAGCGTGCCCAGCACTGCGTCATAAAACTTCTTTGAAACCTCGAGGTCATTCACCCCAAACATCACATGGCTGAACATTTGTTTTCTCCTGGTAGCCCGAGATTGGGCAATATTGAACGAGTTAGCATACTAACCGAAGGTAAATTGGGCAACGCAACCGAGTGTCAGCAAGGCGACGGTGGTATTTGTTGCATTATTTGCGGCACTATTCACCGCATAATTTGCGGTGAATAAATGGCATAATCACCGCATGCGCCATCACCCACCTCCGTTTGCCAGCACTGCGCCCCGCTACCTCTGGCAATTGCCCGATTGGCCGCATTTCAGCTACGACGCAGCCACCCTAGCCGCGCCGCTGGCTCAAGTGCACCGTGCGCAGGGGCAGCTGATGGGGCGCATGGCGCAGCTGGGCATGGCGCAGCGCGAGCAAGCCACTTTGCAAGTGCTTACCCAAGAGGTGGTTAAAACCAGCGAAATAGAAGGCGAGCGCCTGAGCCAAGATGCCGTGCGTTCGTCGATTGCCCGCAGGCTCGGGCTGGACATTGGCGCACTGACTCCCAGCGACAGGCATGTAGACGGTGTGGTAGACGTCGTGCTAGATGCCACGCGCAACTATGACCAACCTTTGACCGAAGAACGCCTGTTTGGCTGGCACGCCGCCTTATTCCCCACCGGCTACAGCGGGCGCATGCGCATCACCGTGGCTGCCTGGCGCACCGACGCGAGCGGGCCTATGGACGTGGTATCTGGCGCTGTGGGGCGCGAAAAAATCCACTTCACCGCCCCACCCGCTGGCACCTTGCCCACGCAAACCCAAGCGTTTTTTGAATGGCTAGGTGCTGCCCCGCAGGGCGATGCGCTAATAAAAGCAGGGCTGGCACACCTGTGGCTGGTAACCCTGCACCCCTTTGACGACGGCAACGGCCGCCTCAGCCGCGCCGTGGGCGATATGGCACTGGCCCGCGCCGAAGGCACCAGCCAACGCTTTTACAGCTTCAGCGCCCAAATACAGCGCGAGCGCAAAGACTACTACGCCCGGCTAGAAGCCACCCAAAAAGGCACACTCAACGTCACCCCGTGGCTCCATTGGTTTTTAGCCTGTCTGCTACGCGCCGTGCAAGGCGCAGACACCGCACTGGCTGGCGTGCTGAACAAAGCCCAATTCTGGCAGCGCTGGGCAGGCACCCCCATGAACCCGCGCCAAGCCCAAGTGCTTAACCGCGTATTAGATGGATTTGAAGGCAAACTTACCAACGCCAAGTGGGCCGCCCTAGGCAAATGCTCTGCCGACACCGCCCTGCGCGACATCAACGACCTGCTGGCCCGCGGCGTGCTGAAGAGGCTTGAGGGTGGGGGCAGGAGTGTGGGGTATGCGCTGTGTACCCAATAGCTACTGGCCTAGCGCCTGCAAACGCAGATGCACCGCATCGCCCCAATCCATCGCCCGCTGGTGTTTAGCGCTCAGATAGTGGTCGCTAAATACATCCAAATACGCATCCAGCGTTTGCGCGGCATGCACTTCGCCAGCCAGTGCTAGGCAAAGCGCGGCCACTTCGGCGGTGCAAAAATGGTCATTGCGCTTGGAGCGGCGCAGCAAATAGCGCGAGAGCTGCTCAGGCTGCAAGCTCAGCACAGGAAAGCCGTCGAGATACGGGCTTTTGCGAAACATCTTGCCCGCTTCGGCCCATGTAGCATCAAGCAAAATAAACAGTGGGCGCTTTAAGGGCACTGCATCGGGTGATGGCAGCAGCGGCGGCAGCGCCTGCACCACCCGCTCCGGCGCCACAAACTCCCCCGGATACACCAGCAGCGGCTGCCACTGCGGATCTGCCAGCAGGGCCAGCAAAGCAGGGTCTACCGATGTGCGCGCCCAGCCAAAGGCAAAAGTGTCGCTCACCACATCGGCAATCAGCCAGCCCGTGTTGCTGGGCTTGAGCGGCTCAATATCGGCCATCAGCAAACACATGCCCGCGCGGGTGGGCACCTGCGGGCGCAGCGCACACATGCAATGGCTGGGTATTAGGCGGCAGCCCGCGCAGCGCTCCCCGCGAATGCCGCCACGCGCCAAAAAAGGCTTGCTGCTGCGCGCCAAGCGCTCAGCTCGCAGGCGCGCGACGGCGTGGGGCGCAGCTGGCAAGCTGGGGAGAATATCAACCAAACATGGCATAACTAAACATCTTCGCCTCCTTATTGCTCGACATGCGCAATTTGTATCAAGGCAATCGTACTGGATCGTGAGGCAAAGGCAGATATATAAATGTACGTCGCTTGTGCTAACATAACACACCATGGAAAAACCCCGCAAAACCAGCGCCGCCCTGCGCAACGTCACCACAGCCACAGCCTCGCGCTCCGCGCGCCTAGGTCTTCGCTCGAGTGAGGCGCAGCTAGCCGTGCTCCGCCGTGCAGCGGATGCAGCGCATAAATCACTCACCGATTTCATCCTTGACAGCGCCTGCCTTGCCGCCGAGCAAACCCTTCTCGACCAGCGGCTATTCATGGCCAGCAGCCAAGACTACCAAGCCTTCATGGACTTGCTAGACCGCCCCGCGCGGAGCAATGCAGGCCTGAAAGACCTCTTTTCCCGCCAAGCACCTTGGGAAACAGCTAAGCGAGTGGTTCAGGCCAAACCAGCCTCACGCAAAGCCGCCGTCAAAAAAATAGCCCTCGCTTAAAGCCACAACGCCCCATGCGCGCGCCCGAGCCGCTCAGCAGCAAAAGCCCTATCGCAGGCTTTGACTGCGGCAAACCCAGCTTAAACGATTGGCTGCAACGCCACGCCCTGCAAGCGCAAGGAAGCGGCTCCGCCCGCAGCTATGTGGTGGTGGATGGGGCGCAAGGCAAAGAGCAAGTGCTGGGCTACTACAGCCTAGTCGTCGGCCAAGTTGAGCCCATGGAAGCGCCCGAGCGCATCCGCAAAGGCATGGGCCAATACCCCATCCCAGTGATGCTGCTCGCCCGCCTAGCCGTGGGCCAAACCGCGCAAGGCCAAGGCATAGGCATCGGCTTGCTGCAAGACGCCATTCGCCGCACCCTCAACATAGCAGAACAAGCCGGCATCCGCGCCATGCTCACCCACCCCATCGACGATGGTGCTGCGCGTTTTTATCGAAAATTCGGCTTTGAATCCTCGCCACTCAGACCAGAGCAGATGTTGATTTTGTTGAAGGATGCGAAACAGTGGGTTTGAATCGGACAGTGCAAACTTATGCCTTCGCAACTGTCAGCGACATGAATCATTCAGATTCAGAGCGCTCTGGATTCTTCAGCTCAGCAAACTTGGCCGCCATCGTCGGGTTGCCCCGCGTCAGCTTCTTGATCGTGACATCTTGCGCCTTATCGTTCGCAAGGCGCAGGTTGCGGTCAGTGCCCAGCAGCGCATCCTTGGTTTTTTGCAGGTGGTCAATCGATTTGTCGATTTCTTCGATGGCCTTTTTGAAGCTGTTAGATGCTAGGTCGTAGTTGCGTGCAAAAGCAGTCTTGAATGATTCGAGGTTGGCCTCAAAATTCGTGATGTCAATGTTTTGCGCCTTCACCAGCGCCAGCTCTGATTTGTACTTGAGCGAGTGCATCGCCGCATTGCGCAGCAGCGTGATCATGGGCAGAAAAAACTGCGGGCGAACGACATACATTTTAGGAAAGCGGTGAAACACATCCACGATGCCCGTGTTGTAAAGCTCGCTGTCTGGCTCAAGCAGCGAGACCAACACGGCATATTCGCAGCCTTTTTCAATGCGATCTTTATCCAGCTCCTTTAAAAAATCTTCATTTTTATTTTTTGTAGCCGTCCGGTCGTTTTCATTCTTCATCTCAAACATGATCGACACAATTTCGGTGCCCGCTTCGTCCAGATCACGAAAAATATAGTCGCCCTTGCTGCCAGTCCGCGCATCGTTGTCTTTCTCAAAATACGCCCTTGGAAACGCCGTTGCGCGAATGCGGTTGAACTCCGTCTCGCAATGCTGCTCCAGCGTCTCGCCCACCATCTTGGTGGACAGACGCGCCTTAAAGTCGCGCAGGCGCTCTATCTCGCCATCGCGGTCTTTAATCTGCGTTTCATATTTGTCTTTGAGCGATTTTTCAGCAAGTTGTTTTTCAAGCTCGGCCCGCGCCAAACCATTTTTCAGCGCGTCGCGCTCCCGCTCGACCACACTCACCGCCTCGGTGACCGCGAGCTTTTGTACCACCCCGGTGGCGTCCAGCTTGGCTTTCAGACTCTGGATCTCTGCGTCCTTGGTTGCGGCTGCGTTTTGCAAACCGTTCACCAGCTTTGCTTCGGCCAGTTCTGAGGCAGCGCGCTTGTCGCGCTTGGCCTGCTCCAGTTCGTGCGCCAGCGCATCACGCTCTTTTTGCACCGCAGTGAGCGCCTCGGCCACGGCCAGCTTGCGCGCTACCTCACCCGCATCAAGCTTGGCCTTCAATTCCTGAATTTCGGAGTCTTTGTCCGTAGCAGCCTTTTGCATTTCGCTGGCAAGCTTGGCCTGGGCCAGCTCCACGGCGTTGCGCTTGTCTTGCTCGGCCAGTTCAAGCCGCTCATGCAACTGCTGCTCAAACGCGCCGTCGCGCACTTGCTTGAGGATATCGGCGTACCCCGCCTCGTCGATCTTGAATGCTTTGCTGCAGTGGGGGCAGATGATTTCATGCATGTTGGCACGTCCTGTTTTTGTTAGCTGTCGTTTACCCTTGGCTCATTTGAATAGGGTGTTCGAAAAGTGAATTTTGCAGGCTGGCAATTCTGGGTATTAAACGCCGAACATCGTCAAACATTTCATTGAAGCTTGGCTTTTAAAATGCGAATCATACGAGCGAAGCTTGGCAACGCGTTCAGTGCGACAGGATTCAGTGCCCCTAACACTTCGAATGAACTCCGTCCTTTGGCATATCCATTTGAACAATTGCGTGTTGCATGTTTTAGTTTCGTCAACACGTCTTGTCGACCTCTGCTCTCCAGATCGTGTAACGGGGGGAGGGCATTCTCTTGGAGTTTGTGGTCGTAGTGCGCCTTCAACGCATCACGATCTGCGGCTATCCAAGTTTCCATACACGTCGTCATAAGCAAAACTTGCTCATCCACTGCCTTGCTGGGCTTATCCCAACCATCACGGTTTTTTAGATGCTCCCACGTCTTCTCTACATCAAGCATTGGGTCTTCGCTGTCAACCAGCATAGCCACGTAATCGCCTCTCTTGCATAAGGCGTGTGCAGTCTTGAAATCATCAAAAGCGGTTCCACGCCCCCCGCAAGCGGTGAGGCGGGGCATCTTTTCAGCAAATCCAGCTCTTTCAAGTAACTTTCGGAAGCCTTCTCTGCATTTAATTTGATCGGACTTGGAGTCCGCCCCCGTCCTGCTTCCCTCAATATACAGATGTGCGCTCACCAGCGAGTCCCTCCAATTTGCCCTTTAGTCCAAAGTTGACCCAGCCGATATTTGTCCAACCATTCTTTAAGGTCGCTTGGCACAAGCCGAGCCATAGTTGTTGCCCCCTTTGCTTTTGAGCAGACAACCACTGCGCCAGGCGTGTCGGTCATCTCGTCCACAAGAATGTCCGAGTGGGTGGTGACAATAAGCTGTGTACGCCTTGACGCAGTTCGCAACAAGTCAGCCAATTTTGGCAAGATGTCGGGGTGCAGGCCAAGCTCCGGCTCTTCAATACAAATTAGGGGGGGCGGCTCCGGGTCGCAAAGGACAGCCAAAAGGCAAAGATAGCGTAGAGTGCCATCAGATAGACGCGTGGCAGGAATAACAAAATCGCCTTCAGTAAAAAACACCTGTACCGTACCACCTTCAATTAGTACATCGAAATCATTGATTCCCTCATAGAGATCCTTCAGCCCTGCGAGAATTTCACGCTTCGCTACCGGAAATCTTGTTTTCAGTCGATTGAGAAACAACCCAAGATTGGAGAAGTCCTCTTCCAGCATATCGTTTCGCATATCTGCCTTTTGTGGCTCACGAAAAACAGCATTACGTCCGAACGCCCACTCTCGATAGATGCGGATCTTCTCGTAATTTTTGGCCAACCACGCTAATTCAGGGTATGTGTCCGGGTCACGTCGCTGCGCAAGGATGGATCGGTCTGCTTCAATCGTGTCTCTCGCCAAGGTTCGTTGTTGTTGTTGTTGTTGTTGAGTTTTTACCGTGTTGACGATCGGGTTTCCATTTCGATAACGGTAGTAAAAATATACATCTTGCTCATGCGAATTGCGTACTTCGCTTTCTTCAATTTTTTCGTCATCCAAAACAAACGCCTGCGAAACGGGATGAAACGCGATCGCATGGCGTATCGGCTTCGCACCACTTGTGTGATTCACTATCCACTCAACTAGAGCTACGTCCTTAGTTTTTCCCTTCCAAATCCATTCACTCACGCCACCACCTTTTCGGGTCACGTCCCGCAACTCCTTTGGAGCTGCGCGCATCAGGCTTATAGCTTCGATGAGATTGGACTTCCCGCTGCCGTTGGGGCCAATGAATAGATTGAGACCTTGCAGCTCAATGCCAGAGTTATTTGGCCCGAAGGACAAGAAATTCCGTGGAGACAAATGGCGAATAAAAATGGGCTGTGTTGGAATGGACATGGTTCAGTTTTCTATTTTTAACTGTTGGCAGTTGATTTTCTTAAGTAACGGGGGGGTGGCTTGCAAGGCGGCAAGCTCGGTGCTGTCGAAGGCCTTGCGGCCGATTTGGTGGCGCAACTCACGCCGCTCCAAGTGTTGCTGGCGGCTTGGCTGGCGTAAAACTGACGTGCGGTTTCGGTTTTGAGAGGTAGCAGTTTTACAAAATGGCTCCAGCTCAATTGTCGTGACAGTGTCGCGACAATTTCAGGCAGCGGGAAGGTCTGGGCAAACTGAACCATGCGGCGCAGGTTTTTGGCTTCAAAGCCTCGGCCAAACTCTTGCGCCAGCTGATCCCCCACGCGCTTGATTCGCTGGTCACCATATTTGGCGCGGTCCGCGCCACCCAGCACTTCGGTGCGCAAGCGTTCACCCACACTCCAATGCAGCCGCGTAAGCTCCGCATTAATTGCGCCGGCCAGCCGCTGGCGGCTGATGGCAATCAGGCTGCGCAGTTGGTCGAGCTCGGTTGTAGGGGGGGCCCTTAGCATGTATTTGAAGTTTTTGGTAGCAGGCTGCCAGTATCGCGCCATTTGGAGTGGCGCGTAAGGAGTATTGCGACAAATAGATGGCGCGATTCTATGGTCATGGTTCGAGCCTCTTGCCAAATCCACCATCCCCACCCACCCCAATCACCAACCTCTGCGTAGCCCGCGTCGCCGCCACATAAAACACCCGAGCCGCTTCCTGCTCGTCTTCGCCTTTCGCGGGCATACGCCCCACGCCGGGCAACGCCACCACGGCAAATTCTAGGCCTTTGCTAACCTTCATGGTCATGACCTTGACGGTGTCACTGGCAGGATCAAAGTCGCCCGTGGCTCGGCGCATTTGCAGGGGGATTTGACGCTGTAGTAACACTTGGGCGCAGAGGTCGCGGGTGCTGTAGTCGGGGCACAAAATGGCCATGTCACCCCACGCATGGCCTTCTTTGTGGGCGTTGCCCAATTGGTCGGCTATGGCAAACGCTTCTTCGCGCAGGGTGGGTAATTTGATGATGGTGGGCGCTTGGCCTTCACGGCCGCAGCTAATAGGTTTTAGCAGGGGAATGCCGTCATCGTCTTTGTCATCGGCGGTTAGCACATCGCCTGCAATCAAATTGGCTATTTGCAGGATTTGTTTGGTGTTGCGGTAGTTGATTTTGAGGATGGTGGTGCGCCCCTGCGCTTGCACTCCCACGCTTTTGAAGCTAAATTGCTTGCTGCGGCTGCGTTCATAAATGCTTTGCGCATCGTCATACAAAAGCAGCAGGCTGTTGGTGGCGGGGTCTACCATGTGCGTGACCAGCTTGAGCCATTCGGGGGCGAAGTCGTGGCCTTCGTCGATGAGGATGGCTTGGTATTGGCCGCTGGGGATGTGTTTGCGGTTTACGCCGTAAATGACGCGCTGCACCATGTCTGCCATCTTGGCATCGGTTGGCAGGTTGTACGCAGGCAGGGTTTGCCCAAAGGCAATGAGCTGCTGGCGGCACCATTTGTGAAAATGCCGCACATGCACCTTATCGCTCAGGCCTTTGGCATGCATCACGCTGGCCAGCTTGACGCCTAGTGGCTCGTTAAAGCACAAAATGAGAATGGGCTTGCTGGAGGGCGTGCTGGCCTTGGCCAAATACTCGGCGCGGTAGCCCAAAATCATGGTTTTGCCCGAGCCTGCCACGCCATGTATCACGCGGTGGCCATCGCCCAAGCTGCGGGCTAGCTGCTCTTGTTGCAAATCCATCACGCGCATGATGCTAGGTAGGTCGGCTTCTGTGTCATTGTCGTCAAACAGTGCGCTTTGCTTCATCGACGCTATAGGCACCCGCACTTGCGGAAACATAATCCAGCGCACGCGGTCTAGCTGGGGCAGCGACATGGTGCCGCGCATGCCATAGGGAAACCTGATTAGTTACCTGCCTCAGACAGCCCTTAAAACCGTCAAAGGATGAGGTTTAGTAGTCACCGCAGCGCGAAGCAGCCGAGGCACCATGGCAGCCAAATCAAAGCGGCGATTAAAGCGATAAGCAAACTCAGCCA
>JANOYR010000186.1:0-20598 GCA_031428975.1 Polaromonas sp.
GTTGCGCCCGTGGTCATCACGTCGTCAATTAGCACCATATGCTGCCCCAGCGCCTGCTGCGCCAAAGCGGGTTCTAGCGCAAAAGCGCCCTGCATATTGCGAACTCGGTCATCGCGGTTTAGCCCCACTTGCTCGGGCGTGTCGCGCACGCGAAGCAGCAGCTGGGTGTTTAAGCGGGGCAAGTTCAGTCCCTTGCAAATGGCTTGTGCAAGCAGGGCAGACTGGTTGTAACCCCGTGTCTGCAAGCGTTTTTTAAACAAAGGCATGGGAATGACCCAATGCGCAGCTTGCACCATGGCTCTGGCTTTTATGTCTTGTAAAACAATGGCGGCCAGGCTGCGGTTCAAGCCCACGTCAGAGCGAAATTTCCAGCGGGCAATTAAATCGTTCCAAGGGTAGGCATAAGGCAGTACTGCGTGGATTTGCGCCAAGGGCAGTGGATGATACAGGCATTGGCCGCAAACAGTGTTGCCTGCAGCGAGTGGTAGAAGGCGCGCGCAGCAAGGGCAGCGCTGTACCACAGTGGCAAATCTGTCCGCGCAGTCTGCGCATACACGCGCCCGCGGCCAACTGCCGCACACGGCGCAAATACTGGGTAAAGCGCTGGCAAAGCGAGAAATTGACTGGGCGAACATGACGCCCAAGGTAACGCAAAAACGCTAAAAAATACATAAAAGCGCTGAATGCGCCCCATTTTTTTATTGAAATATGCAGCCACAGCATTTTTTGAGTGCTTTTGGCGTTACCTTCTCTCATATTAGTTAGCCTCCTCAAACGTGACCCCAAGCGCCCACCAACGTCCCCCCACCATCGCTGATGCAGCCGCACAGCGTTGGCAGCGTATAGCGCCGCTCGATGCGCCTTGGCTGCACAGCGAGGTGGGTATGCGCATGGCACAGCGACTAGAGGTCATTAAAAAACCGCCCGCAGCGTGGGCGCATTGGTCGGCGGGGCGCGGTGGTTTAGATGTGCACCGTCACATTTGCCTGAAATATTCAAAGGCCAAGGTTTTTTTGCCAGATGTCACTGTCAATAGGTCATATGCAGCTATTAAAAGTGTAGCATATAAGTGGTGGAATCTTGCGCATTACACCGCTCCGGCTGTGTTGCCGCAAGCGCCCGCTGATGGCCAAGTGAACATGGTCTGGGCTAACATGCTGCTGCACACTGCGGCAGACCCGCAGGCACTGATTGCGCAGTGGCATCGTGCCTTGGCGGTAGACGGTTTTGTGATGTTTTCGTGCCTAGGCCCTGACACTTGCATTGAACTTCGCAGGCTCTACAACCAATTGGGTTTTCCACCCCCCAGCCACACCTATACTGACATGCACGACTGGGGCGACATGCTCTTGCACGCAGGATTTGCAGAGCCCGTCATGGACATGGAGCGCATCCGGCTGACATTTGCCAGTCCCGCGCGGCTCATTGAGGAGTTGCGTGGTTTAGGGCGTAATTTGCACCCGCAGCGCCATTCAGGTCTGCGTACGCCCACATGGCGCAAGGCATTAGAACTGGCGATAGAGCAAGAGTTGCGCGGACAGGACGGACAAATCGGCCTGACATTTGAGGTCATTTACGGGCACGCATTCAAGCCCGCGCCCAGATTGAAGCTCAGTGCACACAGCGCAGTGTCCTTATCTGACATGCGGCTGATGCTTACGCAGTCAAAAAAAGGGTAAACCCGCGCTACAATGCACATGTTATCGTCTGGGTATATTCCCACGCCAATCACACTAAAGAGTTGAGCACACGCCGTGTCTAACCCCGTCTTTCGATTCGCCACTGTTTCAGGGCAAGAATTTCGCTGGTTGTTACAACGCAATTGTTCGGTCACACCGAACCAATTGTTAGCTTTGTACGCGTCGCTGTGTGTGGTCTCGCTGGGTATTGGCTGGGGATTTTGGATGCAGGGCGCAAAATTCATCATGGGTTTTGCGTGGCTTGAGCTAGTTGTAGTGGGCGCTGCATTTGTCGTCTACGCACGTCATGCCAGAGACGGAGAAAAGATTTTTTTGGTCGGTGGCCAACTGGTCGTGGAGCAGACTCTGGCGGGTAAGTTATCCCGCGCTGCTTTTGCGAGGCAGTCGGTATTGGTCGAGCCCAGAAGCGATGATCGCTCGTTGATCGAGTTGTCGGGGCAGGGCGCTAGGGTACAAATTGGGCGGCATGTGCGGCCTGAGTTGCGCACAGTTTTAGCCCGTGAGATACGGATGGCATTGCGTGCTGCATAAGGTGCAGTGCTCAGTTGGGTAGTTTTAGTATTTAGATATTGGCATTGAAAAAGTGAAAACGATGAAAAACATGTCGAAAAGCGTCGCAGGTTCTCTAGGGTCAGCCATGGCTGGTTTAGCGGCTTGGATAAGCACAGCCGCCTATGCGGTTAACGATTTGCCCGGTGGTCCTGCGGTCAACCAACTCAATTTGCACCCACCGGTGACCAAGATCGCTGCCGAAATGCATTGGTTGCATTGGTTCATGATGATTTTGTGCATCGTGATCTTTTTGGTGGTGTTTGGAGTCATGTTTTATTCGATTTGGAAACACCGCAAATCCGTGGGCCACAAGTCGCAAGCGCTCGCCGAGCCTATTTGGGTCGAAATCGGCTGGACCATCGTGCCCTTTTTGATTGTGATAGGCATGGCATTGCCAGCAACCAAGGTCTTGGTCGCTCAAAAAGACACCACAAACGCTGATCTGACCATTAAAACGGTCGGTATGCAGTGGAAATGGGGCTACGAATATATCAAAGGCGAAGGCGAAGGCATTAATTTTGTTTCCTCATTGGACACTACCCACCGCGAGCTTTCTAACTCGGGTTTGCCCGCTGGCAGCGCGGCTCCCGACAATTATTTGTTGAAAGTAGACAATCCTTTGGTGGTGCCCGTTGGCAAAAAAATCCGTATCATCACCACCGCCAACGATGTGATCCATGCTTTTATGGTGCCTTCATTTGGTATTAAGCAAGACGCAATTCCAGGTTTTGTGCGCGACACATGGTTTCGCGCAGAAAAAACGGGTGATTTTTATGGCCAATGTGCTGAGCTGTGCGGCAAAGAGCATGCGTACATGCCCATCCATGTGAAGGTGGTCAGCGCTGAAGACTACACCAAATGGGTGGGCGGCGAGCAAAAAAAGCAAGCGGCCAAAGCAGACGATCCAAGCAAAGTTTGGACACTTGACGACATCAGCAAGCGCGGTGAAAAGGTCTATGCCTCTAATTGTGCTGCTTGCCACCAAGCGACTGGCAAGGGCGCAGGACCCATCAAAGCCCTAGACGGCGCAGCGGTGGTGCTAGACGCTGACAAATCCAAGCAGATTGCAATCCTGCTGAATGGCCAAAACAATGGTGCAATGCCTGCATGGAAGCAACTCAGTGACACCGATTTGGCAGCAGTGATTACTTTTACCAAAAACAACTGGTCTAACAAGACTGGTCAAGTCGTGCAGCCCGCTGAAGTGCTGGCAGCCCGCAAATAAGTTCTTATCGTCATCCCACCAGACTCCAGCTTAAGAAAGCACCAGACAATGAGCGCAGCAACCACCCATGACCTCGCCCACGGCGCAGCACATGACGACCACGCACATGATGACCACCACGGCGCGCCCAGCGGCTGGCGTCGTTGGGTCTACGCAACCAACCACAAAGACATTGGCACACTGTACCTGCTGTTTAGTTTCACCATGTTAATCATCGGTGGCCTGTTGGCTATGGTGATTCGATTAGAGTTGTTCCAGCCGGGCTTGCAGTTCGTCAACCCAGAGTTGTTCAACCAGCTAACCACCATGCACGGCATCATCATGGTGTTTGGCGCTATCATGCCGGGCTTTGTGGGTTTTGCCAATTGGATGATTCCATTGCAAATCGGCGCTGCCGATATGGCTTTTGCTCGGATGAATAACTTTTCATTCTGGCTGATGATTCCTGCAGCCTTGATGGTCGTTAGCAGCTTCTTCTTGCCCGGTGGCGCTCCTGCTGGCGGCTGGACATTGTATGCACCGCTGTCCCTGCAAATGGGCCCTGGCATGGACAGCGCGATTTTTGCGCTGCACATTTTGGGCGCTAGCTCAATCATGGGTTCGATCAACATCATCGTCACCATTCTGAATATGCGCGCCCCAGGCATGACCCTGATGAAAATGCCCATGTTTTGCTGGACGTGGTTGATTACCGCTTATTTGCTGATTGCAGTAATGCCTGTTTTGGCTGGCGCAATCACCATGACGCTGACCGATCGCCACTTTGGCACTACCTTCTTCAATCCCGCCGGTGGTGGCGACCCCGTGATGTTCCAGCACATCTTCTGGTTTTTTGGCCACCCCGAGGTCTACATCATGATCCTGCCAGCCTTTGGCATTGTCAGCCAGATCATTCCCACTTTTGCGCGTAAGAAGCTTTTTGGCTATGCCTCTATGGTGTATGCAACCTCATCGATTGCGATTTTATCGTTCATCGTCTGGGCGCACCACATGTTTACCACGGGTATGCCAGTTACAGGGCAATTGTTTTTCATGTATGCCACCATGTTGATTGCCGTGCCTACAGGCGTGAAAATCTTTAACTGGATTGCCACGATGTGGAAGGGTTCGATGACATTTGAAACACCTATGCTCTTTGCGGTGGGTTTCATCTTTGTGTTTACTATGGGTGGATTTACAGGCTTGATCTTGTCTGTTGCTCCAATCGACACGCAGGTACAAGACACCTACTACGTGGTAGCGCATTTCCATTATGTATTGGTGGCTGGCTCGCTTTATGCCATGTTTGCAGGCTACTACTTCTGGTCACCCAAGTGGACGGGCGTGATGTACAACGAGACACGCGGCAAGATTCACTTTTGGTGGAGTTTGATTGCTTTCAACGTCACCTTCTTCCCGATGCACTTTTTAGGCTTAGCTGGTATGCCACGCCGCTATGCCGATTACCCCATGCAGTTTGCTGACTTCAATGCAGTGGCTTCTATCGGTGGTTTTGCCTTCGGCTTGGCGCAGGTTTATTTCTTCTTCTTTATCGTGCTCCCAACCATGATGGGCAAAGGCGAAAAAGCACCGCAGCGCCCTTGGGAAGGCGCGGAAGGCTTAGAGTGGGAAGTGCCATCGCCAGCACCTTTCCACACCTATGAAACGCCGCCAAAGCTGGATAAAACGGCTACTAAAGTTTTGGCGTTCTAAGCATGCACTTGGCCCTCTTAGCATCATGACCCCTGAACAAAAAAAGAAAAATACGCGCACTGGTCTCATTCTGGGATCTATTGCGGTGGTATTTTTTGTAGGATTCATGGTCAAAATGGTTGTTTTAGCAGCATTGCGTTAGTTTTAGGTCAAACCCCTTTTAGGTCAAACCACCATGCGAAAAGCCTCACAAAATCTCAAAATGACCGGCAAATTGCTGGTCATTACCTTGGGAATGTTTGCTTTTGGCTATGCGCTTGTTCCTATTTATAAGGCGATTTGCGAAGCCACTGGCATTAACATACTGTCTTTGGGTGATAAGCAAATTCCGGGTGCAAGCACAAAAATTGCTGCAAACACCCAAGTTGACCGCAGTCGCACGATCACTGTTGAGTTTGATGCCAATGCACGAGGCCCTTGGGAGTTTAAGCCTGCAAAGCGCAGCCTACAGGTGCATCCGGGTGAGCTGGCTACTGTCATGTACGAATTTCAAAATATTCAAAATCGTACGATGGCTGCGCAGGCAATTCCCAGTTACGCACCGAAGCAAGCGGGCATGCACTTCAATAAAATTGAGTGCTTTTGCTTCCAACAATACACGCTGCAAGCGGGCGAGAAAAAACAGTGGCCTGTGGCTTTTGTGATCGATCCTAAGCTGTCCAAAGACGTGACTACGATCACCTTGTCCTATACTTTTTTTGAGGTTGGCGGCAAGACACCTCCCGCGCCTACCGCAGCTTGGGTGCCAACTACGCCTAATTTGCATGCAATCCCCGATTTAATGGGCACAGTCCTTAAAGGAGTGGTATGAGCGGGCCTGCAATCAAAGCTAAAGCTGGCCTGTTTCGTACTGTTCAAGCGGTTCTATGGTCATTTGTTGGATTGCGGGCGGGAGCTGCGTCTCGGGAAGATGCCCAAAGCTTAAATCCTGTCCATGTGGTTTTAGTTGGAATTGCGGCCTGTTTAGTTTTTGTAGTGGCATTGATTTTTTTTGCACAGTGGGCGGTTAAGGCCGCCACTTAATAGATTGTATTGAGGAGTTTTTATCCATGAGTTCAGCATCCCATAGCGGCACACCGCATTACTTCATTCCCGAGCCCTCGCGCCATCCTGCTTTCGCTGCGTTTGGTCTTTTTTGGGTAATCTTGGGTGCCGGCCAATGGATTAATGGCTCTGACTGGGGCAAATATGCGTTGGCGTTCGGCATGATGTGGTGGCTTGGCGTACTGTACCAATGGTTTAGCCAATCAGTCAGCGAAAGCCAAGGCGGGCTTTATGGTCGAAAAATTGACCTGTCTTATCGCTGGAGTATGAGCTGGTTCATTTTCTCTGAAGTGATGTTTTTTGGTGCTTTTTTCTCCGCTCTCTGGTGGGCGCGTTCGCATTCTGTACCCTCTTTGGGCAGCCTTGACAACGCCTTGCTGTGGCCCGGCTTCAAGGCCGATTGGCCCAGCATGGTGGCGGGAGCCACTACCTCTCCAGCTGGCATCGTAGAAGCGTTTCAAACCATGGGTCCATGGCCTTTGCCCACCATCAATACTGGGTTATTGCTAACCTCCGGCGTGACCATCACCATTGCCCACCATGCCTTAATTGACGGAAAACGCAGTAAAACCATTGCTTTTATGTGGGCTACTGTGTTGCTAGGGGTTACGTTTTTGTTTGTGCAGGGTTATGAGTATTACCATGCCTACTCTGATTTAAACCTCAAGCTCACGTCTGGTATTTTTGGCTCCACATTTTTCATGCTGACTGGCTTTCACGGTTTTCACGTGTTTGTTGGCATGCTGATGCTGCTGTTTATCACCTTACGCCTGCAAAAAGGCCATTTCACCAAAGACAAACACTTTGGCTTTGAAGGTGCTGCTTGGTACTGGCACTTTGTGGATGTCGTGTGGCTTGGTTTGTATATATTGGTGTACTGGTTCTAAGTCTCCAACACGCGAAATATAAAAAAGCCGCTTTGCGGCTTTTTTATTGGCCAGTTCGGATTCCCGTAGGATTGACAAGGCCTAGCTGCCAAGCAACAAGTAAGCAAATGAAGACCACCACCGAGACCCCAATCCGTATGGAAAGTGCTCTTGCCATGCCCTTTCGTTTGGCGTCGGCATCGGCCGTGTCTTCTGAGCTACCGCGCAGCATAAAAAAAAGTGCAACACCTAGGCTGCCCAAGATAGCAAGAAATGCAAGTGGTATCAGTATGTTCATAGCGGAGATTATCGGATGAATCTGCGCGTACGCTCTTGGGTCGTTATTTTTTCTACGCTTTTTGCGCTGGGTTTAACGGCCAGCCTTGGTTTTTGGCAGCTAGGCCGCGCCAGCACTAAAATTGCACTTCAAGAAAGCATCGCAGACAAAAACTCTAAAGACCCTCTGTCTAACAGCTCGGTTTCAGCTGACGATAGCGAAGCGTCTTCTGGTGTGTTGTTGCACCGTTCAGTGCGCATCAGCGGCCATTGGCAAACGCACAACACGACCTATCTAGACAATCGCCAAATGGGTGCGCGGCAAGGCTTTTTTGTTTTGACCCCGCTGCGTTTGACTGGAAGCGATGCGGTGGTCGTGGTGCAACGTGGTTGGATACCACGTGATTTCCAAGACCGAACACGTTTGGCTGCGGTCTCCACCAGTGCAAATGAAGTGGTGGTAAATGGACGTGTAACTGCTGCCCCTTCGGCTATTTATGCTTTGGGCAAGGAGGCGGCCGGTGTTTCCGGCCAGATTATGCAAAATTTAGATATGCTGCATTTGGGTGAAAGCCTTAAGACCAAGGGGCTGCGTTTGCTTCCCTTCGTTGTTTTACAAACTGATCCGGCCTCCGAGGGCCTGCTGCGTGACTGGCCCAAGCCAGATTCTGGAGTTGCCAAACATTATGGCTATGCATTCCAGTGGTTTGGCCTGTGCGCGATGGTGTTGGTGTTGTATGTGGTGCTGGTATGGGTAGTGCCTCGCAGGCGCGCACGCCAACACCTGCAGGCAAATCAAGCACAGCAATCCCCCAGTCAAGAGTCGGCACTTTAAGTGCGAGACAATACAAGCTAAACCAGCCTTACCCGTTACTACCCATGCGACAAGACAGCACGCCCTCTTCGGCACAATCGGATCACCCTTTGGAGATGACGGTGCACTCTTTGCCCCGCGCAGCGTCGCCCGCCCGAGATGTCGCGCAAGCCAAGAGTGGGCGCTGGAAAATGCTGCTGGTCATGGCTGCCTGTGCGGCTCCAGTGATAGCGTCGTATTTCACTTATTACGTGGTGCGCCCCAATACCCAACAAAACTACGGAACGCTCATAACGCCTGCGCGTGCTTTGCCTGACCAGTTGGCCGTCGCGTCGGATGGGAAATCGGTCAATTTACGCAAGCTCAAAGGACAATGGCTCATTGTCAGCGTCTCTGGCGGCGCATGCAATACGGTATGCGAGGCCAACCTGTATGCGCAGCGGCAGTTGCGCGAAAGCTTGGGACGCGAGAAAGACCGTGCCGATTGGGTGTGGTTGGTCAATGACGATGTGGCTGTTCGCCCCGTTTTACTTCCTGCGCTGCAAACAGCCACCATATTGCGCGTACCGGATGCGCTTATCAAGCAATGGCTGTCGGCTGCACCAGGTCAGCAAACTGTCGATCACCTCTACCTTGTAGACCCTCAAGGAAACTGGATGCTACGCTGGCCAGCCGAGCTAGATGCCGCCAAGGCTAAGCGCGATATGGAGCGTTTGCTGCGTGCTGCAGCCAGCTGGGACCGGGCGGGGCGCGAATAATGCCCAACGCCCAAGCACTCTATGATTTTTCGCCAGCACTCCAGTTGGTGCTTTTAGGGGCGCTGGTTGCACTGCTGCCACTGGCATGGGTTTGGTGGCGTACTCTCCGTGCTACCACCAGTCAACGCCTGCGTGCATTGACTTTGGTAACGCTATTCCTCACCTTTGACTTGGTGCTTTTTGGTGCTTTTACCCGCTTGACTGATTCTGGCTTGGGTTGCCCAGATTGGCCCGGTTGCTATGGCCAACTAAGTCCGGTGGGAGCGCGTGAACAAATCAGTGCGGAGCAAGCGGCTATGCCAACCGGACCAGTTACCCACAAAAAAGCTTGGATCGAGATGGTGCACCGGTACTTGGCCAGCGGTGTGGGTGCATTGATCGTGGTGTTGCTCATTGGTGCATGGTTGGAACGTAAATCTGCACCCGCCAATGCACCTAGGCAAGCCATTTACTTGCAGGTTTTCACGCTATTTTGGGTTTGCCTGCAAGGGGCTTTTGGCGCACTGACCGTGACCATGAAGCTTTTTCCAGCGATTGTCAGCATGCATTTGCTCGGTGGCATGGTCTTGCTAGCGCTGTTGCAAGCACAGGTGTCTCGGGCGGCATCCGCTGCTGCTGTGCAGCATTTGGGTGATTCCCTGCGCAAACTGGCCATTTTGGGCTTTGGATTGCTTTGGGTTCAAATTGCGCTGGGTGCTTGGGTCAGCACCAATTATGCCGTGCTGGCTTGCACCGAGTTTCCCATGTGCCAAAATCAATGGATTCCTCCAGTCGATATGCAACAGGGCTTTAGTCTGTGGCGGCCGCTGGGGCAGCTGGCCAACGGAGAAAGCATCAGCTTGGCTGGGCTAACAGCCATTCATATGGTGCATCGGCTGTTTGCCTTTGCGGTATTTGCAGTGCTGGGCTTGCTTGCTTGGCGGCTTTGGAGTTGGCCGAGTTACCAGCGCAGTGCGCAAGCACTGTTGGCATTGCTGGTGTGGCAACTGCTCACGGGGCTGGCCAATGTGGTTTTAGGCTGGCCACTGGTCGCAGCAGTCTCGCACACGGGTGGTGCAGCTGCGCTGGTACTGGTGCTAACCGATTTATTGCTCAGAAAACCAGCCCAAGTCCAGCTGCCTCGCGCAATAGTCCCACCCCAAGCCCAAGCGATCACCCTATGAACCCATCCAATAAGCTTGCGATTGTGCGAACGAGCAAATTTTCCCAGTACAACGCCCTGACCAAGCCACGGGTGATCCAGCTGATCGTCTTTTGTGCACTGATTGGCATGGTGCTCGCTGTGCCTGGCTTGCCCAACTGGAGCGAGCTGCGGTTGATGGGCATTGCTTGTTTGGGCATTTGGTTGGTGGCTGGTGCTGCTGCGGCATTTAACTGTTTAGTAGAAAAAGGTATCGATGCCAAAATGCGCCGTACTGCTTGGCGTCCAACCGCGCAAGGAGAGCTCAGTGATGTACAAACAGGCTTGTTTTCTGGCGTGCTGTGCAGCCTAGGTTCGGTGATTTTGTATGTATGGGTAAACCCACTGACGATGTGGCTGACTTTTGCTACTTTTGTGGGATATGCAGTGATTTACACCGTGATTCTCAAGCCGCTTACCCCGCAAAATATCGTGATTGGCGGCGCTTCGGGTGCCATGCCCCCTGTTTTGGGCTGGGCGGCTATGACGGGCGATGTTAGCCCTGAGGCGCTGATTCTCTTTTTGATTATTTTCTTGTGGACTCCCCCACATTTTTGGGCTTTGGCGCTCTACCGTGTGGAAGATTATCGAAAATCTGGTTTGCCGATGTTGCCGGTAACCCATGGCAATGCATTCACACGTTTGCATATTTTTCTTTATACTTTTGTGCTCTTTGCAGCATGCCTGATGCCGTTTATTTATGGCATGAGTGGCTGGTTGTATTTGATCTTTGCCATCGCTTTAAGCATTGGTTTTTGTGGCTACGCATATGCGCTTTGGCGTAATTATTCGGATGCCTTAGCGCGCAAGACATTTCGTTTTTCTCTGATTCACCTGAGCGTATTGTTTGCGGCTTTATTGGCAGACCATTATTTAATTTAAAGTTGTATGAATACAATAAAAAATATAGCAAACTATGTCCTTTTAACGCTGACATTGGTCATTTTTTTTGGGATTTCAGCCTGTAGTGAGCAAAAAATCGCATTCAAAGGCATTGACATCACAGGCGCAGAGTATTCGCGCAATTTTGCATTAACTGACCACAATGGACAGCTTCGTACGATTGCTGACTTCAAAGACAAAATCCCCGTAGTTTTTTTTGGATTTACCCAGTGTCCCGACGTATGCCCAACCGCTATGGCGGAGCTGGTAGAGGTTAAGAAAAAATTGGGCGCGCAGGGCCATTTGGTGCAGGGAATTTTTGTGACAGTAGACCCTGAACGCGATACATCGCCTGTGCTAAAGGCCTATATGGGGAATTTTGACCCCAGTTTTTTGGCGCTGCGGGGCGATGCTGCACAGACGGCAGCGGTAGCCAAAGAGTTTAAGATTTTTTACAAAAAAGTTGAGGGTAAAACACTGACCAGCTACACCATGGACCATTCAGCGGGCAGCTATACATTCGACGCAACCGGTAAAGTGCGTATTTACAATCGCTACGGCACTGGTGCGCAGGCCATTGCAGACGACATCGCTGTGCTGCTCAAAAAATAGGCCAATTGCTTTAAAAATTCAATGTGTGGATCGTTTGCCGGGTGTCTTTTTCTGATGCCTCGCAGGCGGTGAGCATCCAACCGAGGTGCTCATTGGCATCATCGCCCATGCTTTGTGCCTGTATGTCGGGCATCAGCGCCACCGTTTGGCGCAGTTTGAGTGTGGACCCTACTGGAAGTAAGTCGCTAGGTATGAGCGCAGTGGCTGATATACGGGCGGCGATTTTGACCAAGCTGGCGGCTGTGCACGGGCCCTCTACCAGCAGCAAAAATTGGTTGCGTTCTAGGCGCGCAGGTAAATCAACATCGCGTGCAACACGGCTCAATGCGTCTGCCAAAAGCACCAAGGAGCGATCTGCAACCTCTTGGCCATGTTCCTGCAAAAACCATTCATGGTTCATCAGCTCGACCAATATCAACGCATATTGGTTTTTATAACGTCTAGCCCGCGTGATTGTGCCGTGCATCTGCGCCAGCAAGGCCCGCATGTTGGCCAATCCAGTCAGCGGGTCTTGCAGCGGCATACCAACGCTGCGCGCTACGCTTTCACGCCGTGCATTGGAGCGCATAATCATGGCATACAAGGTCATAGGCGCAGCAATTGCCGCACCTAAAGTAACGCTGTACTGTGTCACCATATTGGTCGCCATGAGGTCTAGGTTGCGCAGTATTTGAGGGATTACGCCTAGTAAAACAGGCATGAAGCCTAGCGCCAGCCAGCGTGCGTACACATCGCCGCGCCTCCAAGCCACAAAGATCACTGCGTAGACAAAACCTAAGGATGCAACGGAGTTCAGTATCGTCAGTTGAACCCCCAAAATACTAGGGGCAACCAAATCCACGCAGGCGATCAAAATTTGGCTCAGCACCAGCCCCGCTGTGGTGATACTGAGTACACCCGAATACAGCCATGGTTTGAGCGTGTAGCGGGCAAACGCTAAGCCAGTCGCCATCGTCATGGTGGCCAAAAAAAACGGAGCGTAGTCTATCCACCATGTGGATTCTGGCCAAAAGTATTGCCCAGCTATTCCAGTGTAAGTTGCCTGCGATAGCCACATGGCGACAATGTAAACGCCACAATATACAAAGCTAGGGTCGCGCATCGTCGTGGCAAACGCGAATGATGCCAAAATAATCAGCAGCATCCAGCCAGAATAGGCACCGAGCATCCACTGCATTTTTTCGCGCATGGATACCAAAGCATTTTCTTGGTAGAGCGTGATGGGTGCTGCAAAACTCACCCTCTGCTGGCCGATGCGCATAAAGTATGTCACCACCTCTCCAGGCGCATGCGCCAGCTTAAAAAGCGGTGTGCGGCCTGTATACGGCCATTCACTGCGAATGACTGCATCGCCAGCATATTGGCTAACCCAGCGATTTTGGTTGTCACGCCAATGCAAACTCACATCGTCTACGGTCGACAGCCCTACATCGACATACCAAGGCGTAGAGGCGCTGTTAATTCTGGCATCAAAGCGAATCCACAATGCTTTGTTGTGCAAAAAATAATGTGCACCCTCTTTGGTGGGGCGAAAAAGTGAGCCACTGCTTTCTTGGTTGGATTCGCGCGATTCGATTGCGCTCACACTGGTGGTGCCCTTTACATCAATCCAAAACTCGCTCTTACCCGCCAGTGGAATGGTTTTTTGCGCAGCATCTATGTCAATAATGGAAACACTGCGTCCCGCGGTTTGGGCGGCGCTTACCGGCTGGCCAAGCTTAGACCCCGTCACGGGGGGAGGATTTTGGGCATAGCCAGTTTGGATGCCGACCAAAACAGCTAAAAAAATCAAAAATGGTAGAAATCGGTGCATGGTGCATCACAAAGCAATGTGGGTTGATTGTGGCGCAAAAATAGCCGCTCGCGGCGGCTATTTAGTGGGAGCTTAAAGGCTCTAGCGGTAGGCTGCCAGCGCTATTTTCATTTTTTTCATAGCGGCGACTTCAATTTGGCGGATGCGCTCGGCACTTACGCCATATTCTGCGGCCAAATCGTGCAGGGTAAGACCGCCCGAACCATCGTCATTGGTTTGTAACCAGCGTTGTTCCACAATGCGGCGGCTGCGGGCATCGAGCTCGGCCAGTGCGGTGGACAGGCCGTCGCTGGCCAGCATATCGCGCTGGTGTGCGGCGATCATGGCGGTGGGCTCGTGGTTGGTGTCGGCCAAGTAGGCAATCGGGCCATAGGCTTCTTCGCCATCGTCGCCAGGACCGGGGTCCAGCATAACATCGCCGCCCGAGAGGCGGGTTTCCATCTCAATGACTTCTTCACGCTTGACATTGAGTTTTTTAGCCATGACCCCTATTTCTCGCGGGTTCAGGGTTTCGCGGTGGGTGGCTTGGTCGTCGGCTGCTGCATCGGCTTTGAAAGCTTGTTTCATGGAGCGCAGGTTAAAAAACAGTTTGCGCTGCGCCTTAGTCGTGGCCACCTTGACCATGCGCCAGTTTTTCAGGATGTATTCATGAATCTCGGCCTTGATCCAGTGCAAGGCGTAGCTCACCAAGCGCACGCCTTGGCTGGGGTCAAAGCGCTTGACTGCTTTCATCAAGCCAATATTGCCTTCTTGGATTAAGTCGCCGTGCGGCAGGCCATAGCCTAAAAACTGCCGCGAGACCGAGACCACAAGACGCAAGTGCGAGAGCACCAGCGCCTTGGCCGCCTCAATATCCCCCGTGGCTTGCAGCTTGCGGCCATAGTCTTGCTCTTGCTCAAGTGTGAGCATGGGCATGCGGTTAGCCGCTGATATGTAGGCATCGAGATTGCCTAGTGAGGGCACAATGCCCCAAGAAAAAGTGCTCGCGTTGCTCAGTGTTAAAGCGCCAGACATGTCTGAACTCCTTTGAAGTAAATGCCATATTAGCACTCTCTGGGTGTGAGTGCCAGTAGTTAATGGTAATTACCCTGATAGCTTAATGACTATTGGGTCAGTTTGGGTGCGGGGTTCGTTACCTCTCAAATGCATCCAAATGGCACAATTTACTATTCAATATAGAGCAAACTATGTTTACAGTATTGCGTCAATGGTGTTTTTTGTTGTGAGGCATTGGTGGCCTGCTTTACCACTTGATGCCCAGTTTTACAAAGGCTTTTGACAGCACAAACAGGGGTCCAATCCACAGGTATTGAATATCTTCAAAAAAACTGGGTTTTTTCCCTTCGATCTTGTGCCCAATAAATTGCGCAATCCAAGCGATTACAAAAATCACGATCGACAGTACCAATACTTGCGCACCCATGGCATGCACTAGACTAATAATAAGTGCAGACCAAAGCACCATGCTGACAAAAAATACGCCCGATAAGCGCGCGTAATAGACCATGCTGGCAGCTATAAAGGCATAGGCCACCCAAGGATGCAGCGCAAACATAAGGCCGCAAAGGCTGAGCATGATTAAGGGGATGGCGGCGAAATGGATGGCTTCGTTGCGCGGATTTTGGTGGCTTTGGCCGTAGTGGGCTATCAAAGCATCGATTCGGCGTGGTGTGGTGGATAACATGAAGAGTGCCCCATATACATGGTAAAAAATGTCAATGAAGTAATGCCTGTAAGCGCTAGACACTATAAATATATGAGCATACAGATTTGTCTGGGGAAAATTTGACACACGTCGGGTAACTTTATGTAACTTTATGTGTTTTTAAGTGTATTCACACTGTGTCAGTTGGGGCGGTAGAGTGGTTAAAATCAGACTTATTAGGGCATGATTCTGATTTGTAGTGATGCATTTCACGAATATAGTTTTCGATGAGAAAACAAATGGTTAAGCACTTCAAAAGGCGCATGGCATATGACTGACAGTACCAACAGTGGCTACGGAAACTCGCAGGCCCATTATGATATTTCTGCCAGTTTAAGGGCAGGTGTCTCGTTGGAGGATTTTTGCGCACGGGCAGAGTCTGAACTGGTCATGCCAGCGGCCAATATTGCCAGACTGCAAAAAGCGTTTCAAAGCGGCAGCACGGTGCAGATGGGCAAAGATGTGCCCAAAGAACGTGCCGACAAAGCCAAGGCCGATTTTGAACGGATAGGATTGCGTGTCATCCTCACGCCTGTTTTGAGTATTCAAGAGAAGGTGATCGAAGACCCCGATGGCAAAACACTGTGTCCAGCATGCGACACACGCGTATTTTTGCCAGCCAATCGCCAGTGCCCAGCCTGCAATATTTTTGTAGACAAAGTCACGCCTGAGATGCTGATGCGCAGAAAAATACTCGCCCAAGAGCGGGCGTTTGCAGAGGCGCAAATCTCTAAGAGCAACAAAGACAGCAAAAAACGTGCGCAGGAGCAAATGGAAAAAACGATGCGCGAGGAAATCCGCCGCGAAATGGAGGAGGAGTATGGCCTAGGCGGCGACAAAGTGGGTTTGTTTACCGGTAAGGCGGGCATATTTCGCGCCTTGGGGGCTGTAGTCATGGTGGGCGCAGCACTTGCAGCGGGACGATACTCTGCTAAATTGCCCATGTTTGGTGGGGAGGCTTCGTCAAGCGCTGCCCAGCCTCAGGCTGGGGCGGGTCAGGGCAAAAGCACACCCAAAGCCCAAGATATTGACAAATTGGTGGCAAGCATGGAGGAGGGCGTTGCGGCATCACCTGGTTCAGGCGCAGCACTTGGGACGGATGATCTGAATGATGAGGAGTCCTTGTTGCGCTCTGCCCGTAACGGGGGGCCTGACGCAAAAGGTATTCCGATTGACAAGGCGCTGATGGCTGCTCAGACTTTGGCCAAGGCGGCTGGCAACACCACCGCAGAGCGTGCGCTGGCGGGAACTAGCGCAAACTCTGGGGCTGGCGCGGGCACGGCAGGGAAGGCTGGCGGTGGCGCTGGCGCTGGCACAGCTACGGCCTCAGACGCGCCGCTTCCACCGCCCACGGAGGGTTTTAAGGCGGAGCTTTCTGCTGAGTTTGCGGTAACGCTGGCGCAGTTGGGGCAAACGAGCCGCGCCAGAGAAATTCTGAAAGCCCTGCAACTCAAACCGCAACTGGCGTCCGACGCCGCTGCTTCAGAAAAAGTAAAGTTAGCGGATTTAAGCGTGCAGGCTTGGTCCATCAGTTCATCTGGCAATGCCAAGCAACGATTAGCTACGCTACAGGCAGACTTGGCTAAGTTGGTTAGCCCTAGCGTGAGGGCCATCGCTTATGCCCGAGTCAGCGGTATTTTGTCGCAAAATCCCAGCGTACCGCGCGAGTTGGCCAATGCATTTTTAGCCCAAGGCGCAGAAGCCCTCAAAACTGTTTCTGACACCAATGAACAGACGTTGGCTATGGCGCAATGGACGATGGCGATGGGAGCGTCGTTGGCCTCTGGCATTGCAGAGAGTGCCAAAATGGGCCAAATGGCCAAAGCGCAAAGCACTTTGGCGCGTTTCCCCGGGGTGATTGCTAGTGCACCCACCGCACATTCCATTGCACACTTGCGCGGGCTCGAGTACCTATCAAAGCGCACCATGGGGCAAACAGAGGCTGCAGAACAGTCTTTGACCGAGGGTTTGGCTGCGGTCAAGCGTGCTGAGGGCTTGGCCGAGCAAGCGGACGCTTTGCGAGCGCTGATTGCGGCATCGCAAACCACATCCAACGCGCGTTTGCAGGAAGCTTTATCCAGTCTTCAAAAACAATCCGAAGCAGAAACTGGCGCGGGCAGAATGGGGGCGCTTACAGGCGTAGCCTTGGTGTATGCCACTGAAGGGTCTTTGGAACGCTATTCGGCAGTGCGTGACCTTGCCCTTCGATCGCCTGGTGTTGCGCCGGACCAAGCGTCTCAATTGGGCACTTCTATGCTGGTGCGTGGTGATATGGCGCTTGCACAAGTGCGCCATGCACAAGTTAATTTCGCTGAAGTCGAGCGCTTGCTGCTCCGCGTGGCAGATTATTTGTTTTAAGGGTGTTTTTTACCAACCATTGCCGATCTGGTGGTGGCTGAAAAACTTTATAAGAAAAATGCATTTCACGCTTTGTGTGTATGCACTACCCCCTATCAAAATAATAGCTAATTGGTTAAAACAATCGGTTCGAGCGCATCGGCCTGTGCCAAAATTTGCCCAATTTTCACCGTGTGCACATAGCCTAGCGCTTTAAGTGCCTCGATGCAAGCATCCACCTTGTTGGCGGGCACGCTGGCTAGCAGGCCACCTGCGGTTTGGGGGTCAAAAATCAGGGGGTAGCGGGGGTGCTTGACCCAGTCTTCTTGGTGGCGCAGGGCGCGGCGCAGGCGTACGTTGGCGGTTTGCAGGGAGCTTACGATGCCAGCCGCTACGCATTCTTCTGCGCCGTCTAGCAGGGGAAGCTGGCTCATCCAAAGCTGGGCATCGACACCGCTGGGGCGGGTCATTTCTACTAGGTGACCCAAGAGGCCAAAGCCAGTCAAGTCGGTGCAGGCTGTAGCGCCAAACTCGGTCAGGCATTGTGCGCCCAAGCGGTTAGACACCACCATTGAGGTCAGCGCAGCGTCAATCCAGCGGCCTTTGGCGGCTAGGCGGGCGTGGGCCGCAAAGAGCGTGCCGGTGCCAATGGGTTTGGTCAAAATGAGCACATCGCCCGGCTTCATGCCGCTTTTGCGCAGTATTTTGCTTGGA
Organism: Polaromonas sp.; assembly: GCA_031428975.1. Lineage (GTDB taxonomy): Bacteria > Pseudomonadota > Gammaproteobacteria > Burkholderiales > Burkholderiaceae_C > JAAFIP01. The sequence continues at coordinate 18,171 of JANOYR010000186.1, forward strand.
TCGTCGTCTATCAACCCGTTAATGGCAAAGCCCAATGCCAGCTCTTTGCCTTCGCCTGTGTGGCCACCCACCAGTGCGCAGTTGGCTTCATTTAAAACCTCTAGCGCGCCCGTCATCATTTGGAACAACACGTCTTCTACTTTGCTTTCTAGCCCCGAGGGCACAGTGCACACCGCCGTGGCCGATTGCGCCAAAGCGCCCATGGCCCAAATGTCGCCCAGCGCATGGTTAGCCGCCACTTTGCCAAAAATATAAGGGTCGTCAATGAACGAGCGAAAAAAGTCCACTGAATGCACCATGGCCTTGCCCGCTGGCACGCGCACCACGGCCGCGTCGTCGGGGTCTTTGAGGCCAATGAGCACGTCGTCTCTGTCAACCGGGTAAAGGTTGCTCAAAGCGCGGGACAGCACGGTGGCCCCCACCTTGGCTCCGCAGCCGCCGCAGCGCATGGCAATGGCGCTGATGGCTTGCAGCGATTCTTCGCTGGTCAGCTTGACATCGCGCTGCGAAGGCGGTGGCGTAGCGGGCTTGGCCAAATCCATAGCCGGAAAATCTTGAAACTTGGCCATGAAACGGCGGTCAATCCAGTCCTTCCAGCGCCACACCCACGCGCCTGCAAAGCCCAGAGCCTCTTTGGAGGCCACTGCATATGGGTCGCCCGTGCTAATCAGTGCCAGCCATGTGGTTTGCGGCTTGTAGTCTTCTAGTTTCGCTCCGCCCACGGCGCGGCGCAGGTTCTCAGTCAGCGGTTTGCCTTGGCGCACGGCAAATACACCGGCTTTTTCCAGCTTGTAGTTCACCATATTGGCAATGTCGCCTGCGGCAAACACATTGGGGTCGGTCACGGTTTGCAGGGTGTCTTGCACCTTGATGAAGCCTTCGTCGTCTAGCGCAAGCCCCGTGTCTTTGAGCCACGCTGCACCGCCTGCACGGGTGACCCACATGATTTCGTCTGCTTGCAGCGTTTCGCCGCCCGCAGTCTGCAGGCTACCGAGCGATACCTGTTTCACCTCAGCATTGCGGTGCACCACCACGCCTCGGTTGCTTAAAACCGCCTCAAACCGTGCCTGCACCCCTGCATTGTGGGTGGGCAAAATAGTGGCGCTGCTGGTGAATAGGTGAAAGGCCAAATCGTCAGAGCTGCGCCCCAGCGCGGTAAGCTCATTGCGCAGCCTAAACTGCATGGCCAGCAGCAGCTCCACGCCACCCGCGCCCGCGCCCACCACGGCAATGGTGGTTTTGCCTGCCTGCGCCTTCACGCGTGCCAGCAGCGCCAGCCAGCGGTCATTGAATTGGCGAATGGGCTTCACAGCCACTGCGTGTTCTGTAGCGCCGGGCACCCCACCCAGCTGGGGCGTGGAGCCAATGTTGATACTCAGTTGGTCATAAGGCACACTCGGGCGGCCTTTGCAAATCACTTTTTGGTTGGCCCGGTCAATGCCCACCACCTCGGCGCGGTACAGCCGCGCACCGGCAAACACAGCCAAGCGGCTCAGGTCAATGTGCACATCGTCGTAGCCATAATGCCCCGCCACATAGCCCGGCAGCATGCCGGAGTAGGGCGTGTGCATATCGGTGCAAATAAGGGTCAGGCGCACGCCAGGAATCGGCTTCATGCCAAAGCTTTTCAGCACGCCCACATGGCTGTGGCCACCGCCAATTAATACGATGTCGCGCAGAATGGGTTGCTCAGAGGTTTGCATCGGGTTTATTCTTCATTTGGTGTTTTTCGGTATTTTTTCAGTGTTTTTAGCGCGGCCTGCGCGTTAGCTGCGCCACCAGCGCTAAGAGGGAATTTTTTTCAGCCAACGGGGCAAAAAGCGGTGCGCGCAGGGCGCATTGTGCGGCCAAATGCGCTAAAAAAGCGGGCTCTTCGCGGCAGCGCAGCAGCAGCTTGGCCAGCGCAGCGGCATCGTCCCAGTCAAAATAACCGTCGTAGCCCGGGCCCAGCATGCCCACATTGCCCGAAATGCGCGAGGCCAGCACCGGCGTGGCGCTGCATACCGCCTCCATCACCACATGCGCCCCGCCTTCCATGCGGCTGGCGTGCACCAACACATGGGCGCGTTGTATGCGGCAGCGCGTGGCTGCGTGCGGCAGGCCGCCCAGCCAGCGGTAGTGCGGGCAAGCCGCTGCGGTATCGGTTGCAAGTTGGGCCAGAGCGGGGTCTAAGCCATCGCCAATATGGTCTAGCAACACATCGTCCCGCAGGTGTAATAACTGCGCTGCCTCAAGGTAGGTGTGCGGTGATTTTTCATCGCGCAAATGCCCCACCATCAGTGCCCGCAGGTGGCTGCTGGCCTTGGCATAGGCTGCGCGGCTGCTGGTAGACTGGAAAATAGCGCTGGTTTTGCTGCGCAGCGCCGCAGGCAGCTCTTGCGCCCCCAGCTCTTGCAGCACCACCAGCTTTTGGGCGATGGCAATGGAG